>JAGQTE010000415.1 GCA_020439175.1 Acidimicrobiales bacterium
AGCGAGATGCCCGACCGCGGCGTGGCCTGCGCCGGCGTCGAGCGCCCGGGTCAGCCGGCGTCGTCGCGGGGGTCGCCGGCGCGTCGGTCGACGCCGGAGCGCCGCTCCATCGTCACCTTGTTCCACTCCTGCTTGACCCGGCGGTCCGGGCGCTCACGACGGTCGATGCCACGGCGTTCGCCGGTGCGGAACTGCTCGGCGAGATCGGCGAGCACGACGTCGAGCCGATCGTCGTCCCCGTGGCGCACCACGGCGATGGCGCCCTCGTCGCGCGCCTGCTCGGCGATCGACTCGTCGCTGGCGATCAGGATCACATCGGGCGCGCCGTCCATCCGCCGGGCGATCGGCACCACCTCGAGACCGGACATGCCGATGAGCTCTTGCACCATCAGCAGCAGGCTGGGCTGGGAGAACGGCACCATGTCGAGAGCGTGCGGTCCGTTGTCGACGAGGTGCTGGACCTCGAAGCCGGCGCTCGTCGCCCGATCCGCCAACGCCACCCGACGCAGCGGATCGGAGTCGCACACGATGGCCGTCAGCGGTCGCGTCCGTCCCCCGGTCATGGCTGGCACTCTACTCAGTCCGCCGAACCCGCCGGGATGGGGCACGTGAGCGTGCGCACCCCTCCACCGCCGTAGGCGAGGACGGTGCCGGGGACGCCGACCACCTGCCGGCCGGGGAAGCAGTCGGCGATGCGGTCGAGCATCTCGCCGTCGGCAGCGGCGCCGCCCAGCGGCACGAACACGCCGGCGTTGCCCACGTGCAGGTTCACGTACGGGACCTCGACGGTGGCGTCGAAGCAGGCGACGTGGGGGAGGACGTCGAGCTCGACGACCTCGAGGCCGGCGTCGGCCAGCGCCGTCCGCGCCGCGGCCGCGGCGTGATGATCGGCGTCGGAGGCGTCGGTCGTGGTCTGGAGCAGGATTCGCCCGTCGCCGCCGACCGCCACCAGGTTCGTCACGTGTCCGCCGGCGCGGTCGTCGGCCAGGCCCGAGGGCAGCCACACCACGCGCGCTGCGCCCAGCCAGTCGGCGAACCAGGCCTCGACCGTGGCGGCGTCGACAGCGCCGTTGCGCGCCGGGTCGAGCAGGCACGACGCCGTCGTGATGACGGTGCCGTCGGCCGTGGCGGTGACGGCGCCGGCCTCGAGGACGAACGGCGCACGCTCCGGTGCCAGACCGAGGTGATCGGCGAGCGCGCCACCGAGCGCGGCGTCGAGGGTGTAGTCGTCGTGGCGGCCACCCCAGGCGTCGAACCCGAAGTGCACCGCGGCGCGACCGCCGTCGGCATCGGTGAGCACGACGGGACCGGTGTCGCGCAGCCAGGCGTCGTCCATCGGCAGCTCGACGACCTCGACGCCGTCACCGATCCAGCCGGCCGCGGCGCGACCCTCGCCGACCTCGGCGACGACGAGCACCGGCTCGAGCTCGGCGATGGTGCGCACGACGATGGCGACGGCGTCGCGCGCTGCGCCGAGGTGCCCGCGCCAGGCATCGATCCGCTTCATGGTCGGCCAGCCCACGACCACCCGCTCCTGGGGGACGGTCGGCCCGGGGAGGCGCAGTCCCCGTCGCCCGGGTGGTGCAGCAGCATCCGTCACGGTGAACATTGTTATCCGATCCCGACGAGGACGGGCCGTCGTCGGGCACGATGGTCGCCATGACGAGTTCTGCTGCACCGGCCGTGGTGGGCGTGCCCCGAGAGACGAAGCCCGACGAGCACCGTGTGGCGGTGACGCCCGACGGTGTGCGCGAGCTGGCGCGCCACGACGTGACGGTCGTGGTCGAGGCGGCGGCGGGCGCCGACTCGGGGTTCCCGGACGCCGACTACGCCGCCGCCGGCGCGGCGGTCGTGGCCACGGCCGACGAGGTGTGGGCTCGGGCGGACCTGATCTGCAAGGTCAAGGAGCCCCAGCCCGAGGAGTGGCCGCGCTTGCGGCCGGGTCAGGCGCTGTTCACCTACCTGCACCTGGCGGCCTACCCGGAGGTGGGGACGGCCCTGCTCGAGGCCGGCGTGCGGGCGATCGGCTACGAGACCGTGCAGCTGGCCGACGGCACCCTGCCGCTGTTGGCGCCGATGAGCGAGGTGGCGGGCCGGCTGAGCGTGCAGGTGGGCGCCCACTTCCTCGAACGGCCCAATGGGGGCAGCGGGGTGCTGCTCGGCGGCGCACCGGGCGTGGCGCCGGCTCGCGTGGTGGTGCTCGGCGCCGGCAACGTGGGCTGGAACGCCGCCTGGATCGCGGCGGGCATGGAGGCCGAGGTGCGGTTGCTCGACCTCGATCTCGACCGCCTGCGGCACGTCGACCAGATCCACCGTGGCCGCATCACCACGCTGGCGTCGAACCGCGGCTCCGTCGAACGAGCGGTGCGCGACGCGGATCTGGTGATCGGGGCGGTGCTGGTGGCGGGCGGCCGAGCCCCGGTGCTGGTCGATGAGGCCACCGTGGCGGCGATGCGGCCCGGCAGCGTCATCGTCGACGTGGCCGTCGACCAGGGCGGCTGCATCGCCACCACGGTCGAGACGAGCCATCACGACCCGGTGCGGGTCGTCCACGGGGTGCTGCACTACGGGGTCGGCAACATCCCCGCTGCGGTGCCGCACACCTCGACGCACGCGCTGTGCAACGCCACGCTCCCGCACCTCGTCCGGCTCGCCGCTGCCGGCGTCGAGGGTGCGATCGGGCGGCACCCGGAGCTGCTCGCCGGCTGCAACACCTGGGACGGTGCCGTCGTGCACCCGACCGTTGCCGCGGCGCTCGGTGTGGAGGCCGTCCCGTTCGCCGAGGCCCGCAAGCGCTGACCTCCGATCGGGGACTGGTCTCCGTCTCGATCGACGGTCAGGGGGTGGTGGTGCCCGATCGCACGGCGGTGACGGCCTCGCCGAGGGCGGTGGCGCAGCGATCGAGGTCGTGATCGTCGATCACGAGCGGCGGGCAGATGCCGATGACCGACGGGCCGAGCGGCCGCACGATCACGCCGGCGCGCATCATGGCGTCGCGCACGGCGAAGGCGTCGATGCCTTCGGGCAGCGTCACGCCCCAGATGCCGGCCAGGCCGCGCACCTCGGTGAGGGTGCCGGCGGCCTCCAACGCCCGCAGCTCCGGTTCCAGGCGCGACCCGATGTGCAGGGCGCGCGCCTCGAGCCCCTCCCGTTCGATGGCGTCGAGGTTGGCGAGCGCGGCGCGCGCGGCCGCCGGGTGGCCGGAGTAGGTGTGGCCGTGGCGGAACACGAACGTCGGGTCGGCCTCGAGCACCTCGCGCACCCGAGCCCCGACGAGGACGCCGCCCAGGGGTTGGTAGCCGCTGGTCACGCCCTTGGCGAAGGTGACGAGGTCGGGGCGCACGCCGTAGTGGTCCGCCGCCCAACGGCGGCCGAGGCGACCGAAGCCGGTGATGACCTCGTCCAGCACCAGCAGGGCGCCGAGCTCGTCGCAGCGGCGGCGCAGGTGGCCGAGGAAGTCCCGGGTCGGGGGGTGCACGCCGCCGGCGCCCTGCACGGGCTCGGTGATCACGGCGGCCACCCGGTCGCCGAGGGCGTCGAGCGTGGCGTCGAGCTCGTCGTCGGGCACGGTCACGATGCCGGGCAGCAGCGGCCCGAACCCGGCCTGGTTGGCAGCGAGCCCCTGCACGGACATCCCACCGAAGGTGACACCGTGGTAGGCGCCGACCCGAGACACGACGACGTGCCGGTCGGGGTCGCCGGCCAGGTCGAAGGTCAGCCGCACCACCTTGAGCGCCGAGTCGACCGCCTCCGAGCCCGACGAGGTGAGCAGGACGCGGGCGTCGTCGACCGGGGCCCCGTCGGCCAGACGTTCGCACAGCTCCTCGGCGACCGGGTTGGTGAAGCGTTCGAAGCAGTGGAACGCCTCGAGGGTGCGCAGCTGGTCGGCGACGGCGTCGGCGATGTCGGCGCGCCCATGCCCGGCCTGGCAGAACCACAGCGCGGCGAGGGCATCGACGTAGCGGTTGCCGTCGGCGTCCCACACGACGGCACCGGACCCGCGCACGATCGTGTGGACGCGGTCCTCGACCGGGCGGGCGAAGGGGCGGAAGAAGCGGGTCGGCATGGCGGGCCTCCGGGCAGGTCGTGGCCGTTCGTACCACGCTCGGTACGCTGCGCGCGTGCTCGCGCAGGTCCTCCACACCCCGGCGCCCGCCGCTGACGGGCCGTTGCGGGCCGAGGAGCGTCCGGTGCCCGTCCCCGGGCCGGGGCAGGTCCGGGTGGCCGTGGCGGCGTGCGGGGTGTGCCGCACGGATCTCCAGCTCTGTGAGGGCGACCTGCCGGCGCGGCGGTTGCCGATCGTGCCCGGCCATCAGGTCGTCGGCCACATCGACGCCGTCGGTGCCGGCGTCACGCTGTCGATCGGCGACGCCGTCGGCATCGCCTGGATCGCCGGGGCCTGCGGCGTGTGCCGGTTCTGCACCACCCAGCGGGAGAACCTGTGCGTGGCGGCCCGCTTCACCGGGTGGGACGTCGACGGCGGCTACGCCGAAGCGGTCGTCGCCGATGCGGCGTTCGTGCACCGGCTGCCCGATGGCGCCGACCCGGTGGCTGTCGCACCGCTGCTATGCGGCGGCGCCATCGGCTACCGGGCGCTGCGCGTCGCCGGCGTCGGCCCGGACCGGCCCGGTCGGGTCGGCCTGTTGGGCTTCGGCGCCTCGGCGACGTGCGCCATCCAGGTGGCCCGCCACTGGGGGTGGGAGGTGCATGTGCTCACGCGCGCCGTCGCCGAACAGGACCGGGCTCGTGCGCTGGGCGCGGCGTGGGCCGGCGCCTACGACGACGACCCGCCCGACCTCCTCGATGCCGCGGTCACCTTCGCGCCGGTGGGCTCGGTCGTCGTGCGGGCCCTCGAGCTGCTCGATCGAGGCGGCACCGTGGCGGTGAACGCCATCCACCTCGACCGGATCCCGGCCTTCTCCTACGACGCGCTGTGGTGGGAGCGGTCGTTGCGGTCGGTCGCCAACGTCACCCGCTCCGACGTGCGCGAGCTGCTCGAGCTGGCGGTCGCGCTGCCGATCAGCACCACGGTCGAGGAGCATCCGTTGGTGGACGCCGGCACCGCACTGCGTCGACTCGCCGCCGGCGAGGTGTCCGGCGCGGCGGTGCTGTCGGTGGATCCAACGCCAAGGTGAGCCGCACGGCCCACGCAGCACCCGCTCCGCAT
>JAGQTE010000416.1 GCA_020439175.1 Acidimicrobiales bacterium
TCGTCGAGCGCGATGCGCAGGCCGTCGGCGATGGTCTCGGGGTCGGGCACCAGCTCCGGGCAGACGTTGAGCCCGAAGTCCATGTTGTCGAGGTACGACATGACGGTGATGTTCAGGCCGCCGCCGTCGAAGATCGGGCCGATCGGGTACAGCCCGACGAGCTTGGCCCCGCCGACGTAGAGCGGGAACGGCGGCCCGGGCACGTTCGAGATGGTCACGTTGAACAGCGGGCGGTGGCGGTCGGCCATCTTCGTGCGCGAGTAGAGCCGCACCGCGCGGTTGAACACCGCCGGCGCCGCGAACTCGACCCAGTTCTGCAAGGTGTCGGCGCCGATGGCGTTCTGCTGCACCTTGGCCTGCTGCATGCCGTGGTGGATCGCCAGCAGGCGGTCGACCGGGTCGTCGAGGTCCGTGGCCAGCGTCGCCAGCGCCGAGGACACCTGGTTGCCGAGCGTGCCCTTGAGGTCCTCGCTCCGCACCGAGATCGGCACCATGGCCACCAGCGGCCCGTCCGGGCGCTCGTCGTGGACGTCGAGGTAGTGGCGCAGCGCGCCGGCGCACAGGGCCAGCACCACGTCGTTGACCGTGACGTCGAAGGCGTGCTTGACCTCCTTGACCTCGCTGAGCGAGACCGAGGCCGTGGCGAACGCCCGGTGCGGCGACAGGCTGGCGTTGAAGCTCGTGGCGGGAGCGGTGAACGGGCTCGGCGGCGGCGTGACGTCCGGCTTGCGGTTGTCCTCGCGGATCTGCAGCGCCGCCTCGACGGTCCGACGGAAGGTCTTGACGGCCTTGAGCGGCTGCTTGGCGATCGACGCCATGGCGAAGCCGAACAGCTCGGTGTCGTTGGGCACCTTGTCGGGCACCCACGGCTCCTCGGGCGGCGGCTTGTGCTCGACCTCGGGGGTCAGGTCCAAGATGGCGACGATCAGCTCCTCGCCCGACGCCCCGTCGATGGCGGAGTGGTGCACCTTCGACAGGGTCGCCATGTGGCCGCCCTCGAGGCCCTCGATCAGCCACACCTCCCACAGCGGGCGTCCCCGGTCGAGCGGCATGGCGATGAGGTGGCCGACCAGCTCCTGGAGCTCGTGCATCGTGCCGGGCTGCGGCACGGCGATGTGGCGCAGGTGCCAGTCGAGGTCGAAGTCGGGGTCCTCGATCCAGATCGGGTGGTGCAGCCCGAACGGCACCTCGACCAGCCGGCGCCGGAACGGCGGCGCCAGGTGGATCCGGTCGGCGTAGAGCTGGCGCAGGCTGTCGAACGTGAACCCCTCGGGCGCCGTCGACGGGTCGAGCACCATGAGGCTGGCCACGTGCATCGGCGACGTGGGGGTCTCCATGTACAAGAACGTGGCGTCGAGACCGGTGAGGCGCTGCATGCGTGCATGATGCCACCTCACTGCGCCCTTCGTCCCGGGTGACGGCGGTCGGACGCGTCAGGTGACGCCGAACTGGGCCAGCGCCGCCGCACCGAGGCCGTCGATGGCGATGTCGCTCCGGCGCGCCGCCTCCCAGGCGTCCCGCCCGAGGCCGAACAGCACCTCCTCGCACGCCTCGCCGCGCCGCACGCCCCAGTGCGTGCCGATGCGGGCGTAGCCGAGCTTGGTCGACACCGCCTGCGACGCCGGGTTGTCGACCCAGGCGCCGCTGAGCGCCCGCTCGGCGCCGAGGCCGGCGAACGCCAGGTGCACGACGGCGGCGCGCATCTCGGTGCCGATGCCGCGGCCCTGGAAGCGGCGCCCGAGCCACGAGCCCGTCGCCACCTGGCGCACGACCCCGAACTCCGTGGCGGCGATGTCCTGCACCCCGGCGAGCTCGCCGTCGACGCGCACGGCGAACGCCAGCCGCCACGACTCGGGGCGCCAGTCGGCGATGCAGCGGCAGGTGAACTGGAGCTGGCTGCGGCGCAGCTCCAGGGGTTCGGCGTCGGTCCACGGGAACTGGAACGGCATCGTCGCCGGGTCGTGGATGCCCTCGGCGGCCAGGTCGCCGAGGGCGAACGCCAGCTCCGGCGTGACCGGCTCCAACGTCACGAGCGGCGTGGTGATGCGGATGCCGAAGACGGGCCAGACGTCGGGGTCGAAGCGCATCGGCGCATTGTGGCGCAGCTTGCCGGCGATCGAGCCGGCAGATTCGCTCAGTGGTCGATGCGGCGATCGAGCCGGCAGATTCTGTCGGTATCGCACGCGATCTGCCGGGTCGTTCCCGTCACGGTCGTGGTGACGGCGACCAGCCCGCCCGACGGGCCCTGCGATCCGGCGCGACGCTCAGTGGTCGATGCGGACGGTGGGGGCGCCGTCGGTGACCGTGAGGGTGGCCGGCATGCCGATCAGGTCGAACTCGCTGCCGCGCAGCCCGGTGCTCGTGATGGTGACCACCTCGCCCTTGCGTTCGCCGGCCACGATGGTCAGCTCGAGCGTCGTCGTGCGGGCGTCGCCGTCGACGGTGACGGTGGCGTCGACCACGAAGGCGTCATAGGTCCCGTCGGTGAGCATCGCCGCACTCTACGGCGTGCGCCCGCCAGCCCGATGCGCCCGCCAGGCCCATGCGCTCGCCAGCCCGATGCGCACGCCAGGCCGATGCGGTCACGGGCCGATGCGGTCACAGGCCGAGGCGGCGGTACGCCTCGCCCTCGGCCACGCGGACGACGGCGCCGACGCGCGCCAGCCGGCCTGGCGGGGGTCGGGGTGCAGGCGGTAGCGCGGCCACGGGGCATGGCCGAGGGCGATCTGCGAGAGCGGAAGAGTGGCGCGCGGGGGAAGGGTGTAGCTCTAGGTTGGCGCCGTCGCAGTAAGA
>JAGQTE010000417.1 GCA_020439175.1 Acidimicrobiales bacterium
CCCGAGCAACAGGCCCGAGCGACCCTGTACGCCGTCGGCGTGGTGAACGTGCTGGCGACCTTCATCGCCATCGCCTACGTCGACCGCTTCGGGCGCAAGCCCCTGCTGCGCGCCGGGCTCGTCGGCATGTTCGTCAGCCTGGCAGCCGTCGGTGGCGCCTTCTTGGCGTTCGACGAGTCGGCGACGACCGCCGGCGGCCCGTCGACCGTCGGCATCATCACCGTCATCGGCCTCGTCGTGTTCATCGCCTCGTTCGCCTTCAGCCTCGGACCGGTGACGTGGACGATGATCTCGGAGATCTTCCCCACCCGGGTGCGCGGGCGCGCCATCGCCGTGGCCACGGCCGCCAACTGGGGCGCGGCGTTCCTGGTGGCGCAGTTCTTCCTGTCGCTCACCGACGCCATCTCCACGACGGGGACGTTCTGGTTGTTCGCCCTCTTCTGCGCCGTGGCATTCGTGTGGATCGGCCGCAAGGTGCCCGAGACGAAGGGCCGCAGCCTCGAGGAGATCGAAGCCATGTGGCGCCTCGACGACGACCCCGCCAGCGCCGACGGCGCGTGAGCGCCGAACCTCAGCGCACGTCGACGAGGTCGACCACGAACACCAACGTCTCGTTCGGGCCGATGACCCCGCCGGCGCCGGAACGGCCGTACGCCTTGTGCGGCGGGATGACGAGGCGACGGCGACCACCGACCTTCATGCCGGCCACACCCTCGTCCCAGCCGGTGATGACCTGGCCGGCTCCCAGGCGGAACGAGAACGTGTCGTCGCGGTCCCACGAGGCGTCGAACTGCTGGCGGGTCTTCCACGACACGCCCACGTAGTGCACCACCACCGTCGAGCCAGGCGTGGCCTCGGCGCCAGTGCCCTCCTCGAGGTCCTCGACGACGAGGTCGGCAGGCGGCGTCTCGCCGGGGGGGACGTACACGTGGGGCTTGGAGTCTTCGGCCATGGCGGCGCACGATATCGCCCGCCGGCCTGTACGGGGTCTGACGCGCGTGGCGGTCTCCCCGCCCTCGGCCGCATCGGGCGGCTCGCCCGATCGGTAGTCTCGGGAGTTCCGCCCGAACTCGAGAGGGTCCCATGAGCTCCGGCACCGCCATCCCCGCCGTCGACGCGGCACGCTTCGACGCCGTGCTGTTCGACCTCGACGGGGTCATCACCGACACCGCCAAGGTCCACAGCGCCGCCTGGGCCGAGATGTTCGACGCCTTCCTGCAGGCGCGGGCGCAGGCGACCGGCGACGTGTTCGTCCCCTTCTCGGACGGGGACTACCTGCACTACGTCGACGGCAAGCCCCGCTACGACGGTGTACGCGACTTCCTGGCATCGCGCGCCATCGAGCTGCCGGAGGGCACCCCCGACAGCCCACCCGACGAGCGCTCGGTCTGCGGGCTGGGCAACGCCAAGAACATCCTCGTCCGCCAACACCTCGCCGACACCGGCGTCACCGTGTTCGACGGCACCGTGCGCTGGATCGACCAGCTCACGGCCGCCGGCGTCCGCATCGCCGTCGTCAGCTCCAGCCGCGACACGACGCTCGTGCTGGCGGCGGCCGGCCTGTCCGACCGCTTCGAGGCGCAGGTCGACGGGCTGGTGCGGGCCGAGCTCGGCCTGGCCGGCAAGCCGGCACCGGACACCTACCTCGAAGCCGCCCGGCGCCTCGGCGTCCCGGCCGAGCGCGCCGTCGTGGTCGAGGACGCCATCTCGGGCGTGCAGGCCGGAGCCGCCGGTCGGTTCGGGCTGGTCATCGGCGTCGACCGCACCGGCATCGGTGCCGCGCTGCACGCCAACGGCGCCGACCTCGTCGTGACCGATCTGGCGGAGCTGCTGGCATGACCCCACCCCGCGGCACCGAGGCGCACGAGCACGATCCCACCTCCGACCAGCCCCTGTGGGAGCGCGTGTGGGAGAGCCGCCGGGCGCTGATGGCGCCCCGATCGTCGTACGCCATCGACCCCTACCGCATCGTCGAGCGGCGCTTCACGCCGGACTACATCCCGCAGACCGAGACGCTGTTCACGCTGTCGAACGGGTTCCTCGGGGTACGTGGGTCGGTGGAGGAGGTGCGACCCGTCCACAGCCGCGCCTCGTTCATGAACGGCTTCCACGAGACCTGGCCGATCACCTACGGCGAGGAGGCGTTCGGGTTCGCCAAGGTCGGGCAGACCATCGTGCCGGTGCCCGACGGGACGCTCATCAAGCTCTACGTCGACGACGAGCCGTTCGAGGTGACACGCGCCGAGGTGCTCGAGTGGGAGCGCGTGTTCGACATGCGGCGCGGTGTGCTCGAACGCACCGTCGTGTGGCGGATGCCGACCGGCAAGCGGCTACGACTGCGCACGCGGCGCATCGTGTCCGTCGAGCACCGCCACCTCATGCTCAACGACTACGAGGTCGAGGTGCTCGACGAACCGGCGCTGCTCACCATCAGCTCCGAGCTGGTCAACCACCGCCACGACGCCGGTGCCGCCACGGACGACCCCCGCCAGGCTCGGCGCTTCGAGGGCGACGTGCTCGTGCCCGTCGACTTCGCGCTCGGCGAGGACCGGGCCGTGTTCAGCCTGCGCACGGCGCACAGCGGCATGACGGTCGCCGTCGGCATGCAGCACGAGGTGCGCAGCGCCGGCCACACCGAGCAGCGCCTCGAAGGCGCCGTCGACCACGCCCGGTTCGTGCTGCGCGTCGAAGCCGAGCCGCAGCAGCCCGTCGCCATCACCAAGTACGTCTCGTACCACATGTCCGAGCGCACGGCGTCTGACGAGCTGTGCTTCCGCGTCGGGTTGACGCTCGACCGCGCCGTCCAGGTGGGTCGCGACGCCATCGCCACGCAGCACGAGCAGCGCGTCGCCGAGTTCTGGGACGGCGCCGACGTCGTCGTCGAGGGCGCCCCCGAGCTGCAGCAGGCGATCCGCTTCAGCCTCTTCCAGGTCTTCCAGGCGTCGGCGCGTGGGGACAACCACGGCATCCCGGCCAAGGGCCTCACGGGCACCGGCTACGAGGGGCACTACTTCTGGGACACCGAGATCTACGTGCTCCCCATGCTCACGTACACGATGCCCAAGGTGGCCGAGAACGTGCTGCAGTTCCGCGCCCGCATGCTCGACGCCGCCCGCGAGCGGGCGCGCGAGGTCGGCCACCGCGGCGCGCTCTACCCCTGGCGCACGATCGACGGGCGCGAGGCGTCCGCCTACTACGCCGCCGGGACGGCGCAGTACCACATCAACGCCGACATCATGTTCGGCCTGCAGAAGTACGTCCGGGCCACCGGCGACCTGCAGCTGCTCACCGGCAAGGGCGCCGAGATGCTGGTCGAGACGGCCCGGCTCTGGTACGACCTCGGCTTCTTCAGCGATCGGCGCGACGGCCGCTTCTGCATCAACGGGGTGACCGGACCCGACGAGTACACGACGGTCGTCAACAACAACCTGTATACGAACCTCATGGCGCGCGACAACCTCCTGGCGGCGTCCGACGTGGTCGGCTGGCTGCGCGAGCGGCACCCCGAGGAGTACGAGGTGCTGGTGCGCCGCACGCGACTGACCGCCGACGAGGAGGCGGCGTGGCGCGAGGCCGGCCACCTCATGTACGTGCCCTTCGACGAGCAGGCGCAGGTGCACCTCCAGGACGACGACTTCCTCGAGCGCGAGGTGTGGGACTTCGCCGGCACGCCCCCGGACAAGTACCCGCTCCTGTTGCACTTCCACCCGCTCGAGATCTACCGGCACCAGGTCATCAAGCAAGCGGACGTGGTGCTGGCGACGTTCCTGCTGGGGTGGAACTTCACCCACGAGGAGAAGCGGCGCATCTTCGAGTACTACGACCCGCTGACCACGGGCGACTCATCGCTGTCGGCGTGCATCCAGTCGGTGATGGCGGCCGAGCTCGGCCTGATGTCCAAGGCGTGCGAGTACTTCGCCGATGCCGTGCTGGTCGACCTGGTCGACCTGGCCGGCAACGTCCGCGACGGATTGCACATCGCCTCGGCCGGCGGCGTGTGGGTGGCGCTCGTGTACGGCTTCGGTGGCCTGCGCGACCACTGGGGCGACCTGCACTTCCAGCCGGTGATCCCCGACGGGTGGACGCGCCTGTCGTTCCGCGTCCGCCGACGCAACGCCGTCATCGAGGTCGACATCGCCGACGACGCCGTCACCTATCGCCTGCTCGACGGACCCCCGACCGTCATCTACCACTGGGATCAGCCGGTGCAGCTCGAGGCGGGCAGCGCCGAGTCGCGACCGCACCCGAGCCGTGAGGACGTGCCGCGCCTGGCGCCCGACGAGCTCGAGGCACCGCCCGAGATGTTCATCGCCTGATCCAGCGGGCCACCATCGCCCTTCGGGCGCGGTCCCCGCGGCTCAGCGAGCGTTGGCGTCGCGCACCACGCGCAGCAGCGCTTCGAGCTCGCCGCGCTGGCGCACGGTGAGCAGGCGCCACAGGTGCTCGTCGAGGTCGGCCAGGTGCTGCGGGATGACCGCCAGCACGACGTCCATGCCCGACTCGGTGAGCTGGGCGAACGACCCCCGCCGGTCCGACGGGCACATGGCCCGCTCGACGTAGCCGACGGACTCGAGGCGATCGACGAGACGCGTCAGGCCGCTGGGGGTGATCGACGTCATGGCGTTCGCCAGCTCGCTCATGCGCAGGCGATGTTCGGGCGTGCGCGCCAGGCGCAGCAGCGCTTCGAAGGCCTGTGTGGTGAGGCCCAGCGCCTCGATGCTCGGCACGGTCGTCCGCTCCAACGCCGCCGCCGCCTCGAACAGCATCCCGGCGAGCGTGATCCGGTCGTCGTCCAGGTCGTCCACGGACGCGCGCACGGCACGCTCGACGGGGGGTAGGAGTTCAGTCACCCCGTCACCGTAGCAGAGGTAGTTGCATACGCAATAACTTGTCGATACAGTTATTGCTGTCGCAAATACCTACCCATTCCGCCCGAGAGGACACCCCCATGAGCGCCACCACCATCGACACCGCCACCCTCCCCGAGGCCGGCACCTACGCCATCGACCCGAGCCACACGGACGTCGCGTTCGTCGCCAAGCACCTCATGGTCACCAAGGTGCGGGGACGCTTCGCCGACTTCGACGGCACCGTGACCATCGCCCCGGAGCCGCTCGACTCGTCGGTCGACGTGACGATCGACGCCGCCAGCATCGACAGCCGCTCCGCCGACCGCGACGGGCACCTCCGCTCTGCTGACTTCCTGGACGTCGAGCAGTTCCCCACCCTGCGGTTCGTCTCGACCGGCGTCCGGCACGTGGGCGACGACCGCTTCGCCGTCGACGGTGCGCTGACCATCAAGGACGTGACCCGATCCGTCACCCTCGACATGGAGCTCGACGGCGTCGTCGGCGATCCGTGGGGCGGGACGCGCATGGCGTTCTCGGCCTCGACCGAGATCGACCGCGAAGACTGGGGCCTCACCTGGAACGTCGCGCTCGACTCGGGCGGCGTCCTCGTGTCGAAGAAGGTCCGCATCGAGATCGAGGGCCAGGCCGTCCGCCAGACGCCGGCGTCCTGAACCCCGCCTCGGTCAGGTCGCCGGCGAGACGGCGCGGAGTCGGGCGGTCGTCTCGTCGGCGAACTGCACCAGGGCCCCGGCCACGAACTGGTGCGGGTCGATGCTCTCGTTGCGCACGACCGGAGTGAGGTCCATCGCCAGCGCCGCCTGGTCGACAGCGTCGACGGCTCGGGGCTCGGCGAAGGTGGCGTTGGCGACGCGGCGGCCCTCCGCCGCCAGGTCGTAGCGCTTGCCGGCACCGAGCTGGCTCGGGAACACCGCCGCCAGGTCCCGGCCCAGCGCGACCGCGTCCGACGTGTCGAGCACGACCCGGTGCTGGGCCGGCAGCCAGTCCAGGCTTCGCCACCCCTCCACCCCGACGGCGCGCACCGGCCGGTCGGGCATCGGCAGCCGGCGCGCCGCCAGCACGGCGGCCAAGCCGACGGCCACGTGCGTGGCGTGGGCATCGGCGAGATCGTGGGTCCACAGGTTCACGGCACGGCAGAGCCGCAGGATCGGCTCCAGCGCGTCGACCAGGCCGGTGACATCGGTGCGCGCCGACGCGCTCGACCAGGCGAGCTGGATGACGGCGCCGTACCCACCGAGATCGGCGGCCGCCAGCTGCTCCGCCCGGCGGACCGCCACCAGCGCAGCGTCGTCGAGGTCGGCGGCGGTGCCGGCGCGGACGCTGCCCGCACCGTCGGTGCAGACGATCCCGCAGAACCACCGCTGGGGGTCGGCGACGCACGCCGCCACCGCCGGCAGCAGCACCAGCTCCAGATCGTCGGGGTGCGCCACGATGCCGACATCGGTCGTGCGCGCCAGCGCCTCGGCGTCGGGCACCCCGTCGGGGACGTGGACGTCGAGCATCGAGAGGTCGACGGGCTCGGGGGACGCGTCGTCGTGCAGATCGTCGGACGTCACGGCACCGCAGGTTACGAGGGGGCGTCGCTCCCCGGCGGCCGCACACCACACTGGAGCCGATGCCCTCCGGCCGCTTCGCCCCCAGCCCCACCGGCGACCTGCACCTCGGCAACCTGCGCACCGCTCTGGTGGCCTGGCTGCGCGCCCGCACCACCGGCGGCACCTTCGCCGTGCGGATGGAGGACCTCGACACCGCTACGGCCCGACGCGACCTCGGTGCGCGGCAGCTCGACCAGCTGCGCGCCATCGGCGTGGACTGGGACGGTCCCATCGTCTGGCAGTCCGACCGACGCCACGCCTACGACGCCGCCATCGCCTCGCTCGTCGAGGCCGGGCTGACCTATCCCTGCTACTGCTCGCGCCGCGAGATCCGGGAGGCCGCCGCCGCGCCGCACGGCGCCCTTCCCGGAGGCGCGTACCCGGGAACCTGCCGTTCGCTGACACCGGGCCAGCGCGCCGAGCGCCAGGCAGCCGGCCGACCTCCGGCCTTGCGGCTGCGTGCCGAGGGCGCTGTCGTCACCTTCGACGACCTCGTCGTCGGCACCGTGACGGGCGCGGTCGACGACCTGGTCCTGCGGCGCAACGACGGCACGCCTGCCTACAACCTCGCCGTCGTCGTCGACGACGCGTGGCAGGCAATCGATGAGGTGGTGCGCGGCGACGATCTCCTCGACTCCACCCCGCGCCAGGTGCACCTCGCCGGCCTCCTCGGCCTGCACGTCCCGCGCTACGCGCACGTGCCGCTGGTGTTGGGGCCGACCGGCGCCCGCCTGGCCAAGCGCGACGGCGCCGTCACCCTGGACGACCTGGCGGTGCAGGGCCAGGACGCCGACGCCGTCCGGACGCGCCTGGCCGTCAGCCTCGGGCTGGCCCGGCCGGGCGAGGTGCCGACGACGGCCGACCTGCTCGAGCGCTTCGACCTGGCGCAGGTGCCCCGGTCCGCCTGGACGGTCGCCGCGGCCGACCTCTGACGCCGGCGCGCACCGTCGGCCCGGCAACGATGGCCACTCGACCAGGCGGTGGACCAGCGACCTAGGCTGGCGCCCGGCGAGCCGGAGCACGCACGGCTCGGAGCACGCGGGGGTGGGCATGAGCGAGACGGACGGCGACGCGCCGGAGGCCATCGAACCACCGAGCGGCACGCCACCGGCGGCCGACGGTGCCGACCGGTCGACCGGCTGGGGAACGCAAGGCCCGTGGAGCACGCCACCGGCCGGTGAGGCGCCGTCCGGTGGCTCGCAACCGCCACCCGGGTACGGGCAACCGCCACCCGGGTACGGGCAACCGCCACC
>JAGQTE010000418.1 GCA_020439175.1 Acidimicrobiales bacterium
CTCGCCCCACACATGCCCGACGGCGCCCCGGCGCCCGACGCGGCGGGGACGCCGTGAGCGCGATCGGCGCCCGGCGCCGCGCGCCGGGTACCGTCGCACCCCTGATGACCCCTAGGAGCAACCGTGTCGAGGTCTGAGCACCGGGATGCCTTCGCATCCATCCCCGAGGCCGTCGCCGCCATCGGCCGCGGCGAGATCGTCGTGGTCGTCGACGACGAGGATCGCGAGAACGAGGGTGACCTGATCATGGCCGCCGAGGCGGCGACCCCCGAGAAGATCGCCTTCTTCGTCAACCACACCTCCGGCGTCATCTGCGTTCCGCTCACCGGCGAGCGCCTCGACGAGCTCGACATCCCGCTGATGGTGCGCGAGAACACCGAGTCGCACCGCACGGCGTTCACCTACAGCGTCGACTACATGCACGGCACGTCCACCGGCATCTCGGCCGGCGACCGCTCGACGACGATCCGCTCGTTGATCGATCCGGCGACGCGCCCCGCCGACCTCGCCCGGCCGGGCCACATCTTCCCGCTGCGCTACTCCGAGGGCGGCGTGCTGAAGCGGGCCGGGCACACCGAGGCCGCCGTCGACCTGGCCCGCATGGCCGGGCTCTACCCGGCCGGTGTGCTGTGCGAGATCGTGCGTCCCGACGGGGACATGGCGCGGGTGCCCGACCTCATCGAGTTCTGCCGCGAGCACGACCTGTTGATGGTCACGATCGCCGACCTCATCCGGTACCGCCGCCAGAACGAGAAGCTCGTCCGCCGCATCGCCGAGGCGCGGATCCCCACCGACTGGGGCGACTTCACCTGCTACGTCTACGAGTCCCTGCTCGACGGCGAGCAGCACGTGGC
Source organism: Acidimicrobiales bacterium (assembly GCA_020439175.1). Classification (GTDB taxonomy): domain Bacteria; phylum Actinomycetota; class Acidimicrobiia; order Acidimicrobiales; family Acidimicrobilacustridaceae; genus JAGQTE01. The sequence goes on from JAGQTE010000418.1 coordinate 855, forward strand.
GCTCGTGCGCGGGGCGGTGCAGGGCGAGGAGAACGTGTTGGTGCGCGTGCACTCCGAGTGCCTCACCGGCGACGTGTTCGGGTCGCTGCGCTGCGACTGCGGCGTGCAGCTCGACGGCGCCCTGCGCACCATCGCCGAGGACGGGCTCGGCGTGCTGGTGTACCTGCGCGGCCACGAGGGTCGAGGCATCGGCATCGGTCACAAGATCCGGGCGTACAGCCTCCAGGACGAGGGTGCGGACACGGTCGACGCCAACCTCCAGCTGGGCCTGCCCGTCGACAACCGCGAGTACGGCATCGGTTCGCAGATCCTGGTCGACCTGGGCATCACCACCATGCGCCTCATGACCAACAACCCGGCCAAGTACGGCGGTCTCGAGGGCTTCGGCCTGGAGATCGTCGAGCGCGTGCCGGTCCAGTCGGCGCCGAACCCCGAGAACATCCGCTACCTGCGCACCAAGCGCGAGCGCATGGGGCACCTGCTCGACGGCCTCGACGACGTCCGCTGACCCGCACGCCCGAACGCGCCGCCGGCGACGGTGGCCACGACCCGAGGAGCACCGATGGCCAAGAACCTGCGCGCCGCCGACGCCGCCCAGCTCGATCTCGACGGGACAGGGATGCGCGTCGCCGTCGTCTGCGGGCGCTTCAACGACCTGATCACCAACCGGCTGCTCGCCGGGACCGAAGCGGGGCTGCAGTCGCTGGGCGTCGCCGACGACGACGTCACCGTGGCGTGGGTCCCCGGCGCCTTCGAGCTCCCGATGACCGCCAAGGCCTTCGCCGACACCGGACGGTTCGACGCCGTCATCGCCCTCGGCTGCGTGATCCGCGGTGAGACCGCCCACTTCGACTACGTCGCAGGGGAGTGCGCGGCCGGCATCATGCGCGCCCAGCTCGAGACCGGCCTGCCCATCGTGTTCGGCGTGCTGACGACCGAGAACCTCGACCAGGCGCTGGCCCGCTCCGGCGGTGACGAGGACAAGGGGCGTGAGTCCGCCGAGGTCGCCGTCGAGATGGTCGGGCTGCTGCGCGCCATCCGCGCCTGACCGACCCTCAGACGGCGCCGCCGACCAGCGCGCCGACCAGCGCGGTGATCGCCATGGCAGCCGCGCCGCCGATCAGCGTGCGGGCCATCGCCCGCCCGCGCGGTGCGCCGCCGGCGCGGGCACCGAGGTAGCCCAGCAGGGCGAGGGCGGCCAGCGCCGTCGTGAAGGTCACCGCCATGCGCACGCCCTCGGGCGCCGCCACGATGGCGACCAGCGGCAACGTGGCCCCGATGGCGAACGAGGCCGCTGACGACCAGCCGGCCTGGAGCGGGTTGGCGCGGTTGACGTCGGTGATCCCGAGCTCCTCGCGCAGGTGCACGGCGAGCACGTCGCCCTTGGAGAGCTCGACCGCAACCTCACGGGCGAGCGCAGGGGAGAGGCCCTTTGCCTGGTAGATGGCGGTCAGCTCGTCGAGCTCGCGCTCGGGCAACGTGGCCAGCTCCATGCGTTCCTTGGTGATGTCGGCGCGCTCCACGTCGCGTTGGCTCGACACCGACACGTACTCGCCGACCGCCATCGACAGCGCGCCCGCGACGAGCGCGGCCAAGCCGGCGGTGAAGATGGCGCCGCGCTCGGAGGTGGCGGCCGCCACGCCCAGCACGAGGCTCGCCGTGGACACGATGCCGTCGTTGGCGCCCATCACGGCGGCGCGCAGCCAACCGGTGCGACCGATGTTGTGCCCTTCGGCGTGACGGTGGGTGGACGGCACGACGGCATTGCTAGCGCCACGCGGTCCGACCGGACAACGCGGTCGGCTGCACGCCTCGCGGTAGGCGCGCCTTGCACGCGGATCGGCACGTCGGGGTCGTCGCCGCGTACGGCTTTCGGCGCGGCGGGTGCGCACCGCTACCGTTGCACCTCATGCTGCAGCTGGTGCTCCCGAAGGGCTCGCTCGAGAAGGCCACCCTCGAGCTGTTCGAGGCCGCGGACCTCAAGGTCAAGCGGGACTCGTCGGTCGACTACAAGGCGACGGTGGCCGATCCACGCATCGACGGCGTCCGCATCCTGCGTCCACAGGAGATCCCGTCGTACGTGGCCGAAGGCCTGTTCGATCTGGGCATCACGGGACGCGACTGGGTCGAGGAGACCTCGTCGGAGGACGTGTCGCTCGGCGAGCTGCACTACTCGAAGGCCACGACCAACCCGGTGCGCATCGTGGTGGCCGTCCCCGCCGACTCCGCCATCGACTCGGTGGCCGACCTGCCGCAGGGGGTGCGCATCTCCTCCGAGTACCCCGAGCTGACGAAGCGGTTCTTCGCCGAGCGGGGGATCGACGCCGACATCCGGCTGTCCTATGGCGCCACCGAGGCGAAGGTCCCCGACATCGTCGACGCCATCGTGGACATCACCGAGACCGGCCGCGCCCTGCGGGCGGCGGGCCTGAAGATCATCGACACGATCCTCGTGTCGTACACCGAGCTGGTGGCCAACCCGACGTCCTATGCCGATCCCGACAAGCGCCACGCCATGGAGCAGGTGCGCACCCTGCTCGAGGGCGTGCTCGAGGCTCGCGGCAAGGTGCTGGTGAAGCTCAACATCGGCGCACCGGAGCTCGACAAGGTGATCGAGCTGATCCCGGCCATGAAGACGCCGACCGTGAACGAGCTCTACGGCGGCCACGGCTACGCCGTGGAGTCGGTCGTGCCCAAGAGCGAGATCAACACGCTCATCCCGGCGCTGCGCGACGTCGGCGCCACCGACATCATCGAGCTGCCGATCTCCAAGATCGTGCACTGAGCCCGATGGCGACGGCACGCCCCCGGGCCGGCACGGTGGACCACTTCGACGAGGCCGACGGCCTGGGCACGGTGCGCGACGACGACGGCACCAGCTACCCCTTCCACTGCACGGCCATCGTCGACGGCACCCGTACCATCGCCGTGGACACCCCCGTCACCTTCGCCATCGTCGCCGGGCGCGTGGGGCGCTGGGAGGCCACGGCGGTGCGACCCCGCTGAACGAGCTGCCGCTGCCCGCGTCCTGGGCGGCTCGGTGCTCAGGCGTCGTTGCCGCGCTCGGCGATCTGCACGTAGGCCATCTGGAGCTGGCTGAGCGCCTGGCGCAAGGTCGGCGTGTCGGGGCCGAAGCCGTCGCCGACGATGTCGACCACGGCGGCCAGGCAGTCGATGGCGAGCTTGGCGTCGGCGAGCTGGATCGGCTGCGTCTGGAGCTTGATGGCGGCCAGCTCGTACAGGCCCATCGCATGGTTGGCGATGACCGCAGCGGCCGGCGTCTCGGCGATCTGCTGCTGCACGGCGGCCATCTGCGCCATCGCCTGCTCCAACTCGGCCCGCTGCTCGGGCGTCAGCTGGTCGATGTCGATGCCCTCGATGCCGGCCAGGCCGTCGGCGAGCATGTCGCCGCTCGGCTCGGGCTCGGGTGCGGCCGGGCGGGAACGGTCGACGGGGATCTCGCCGTCAGGGGTCCACAGGCTCATCGGGGGTCCTCCAGGGGGCCGTCGGCGGTACGTACCGCCGACGGGTCGTTGTAGCAGATGGGTCCAGGTTCGCTCGAACGCAGGCGCGACTGCTACCGTGGTCGGCCACAACGGAAAGCGGGGCTTCGCTCCCACCCGTCCACCGCCGGCTCCCGGGCCGGTTCCGGCAGCGGCCTGCGGGTCGCCAAGCTGCAGGTGCGCCGGGTCGATCTCACTCCTCGGCGCAGCGCGCCGCGGTGCGGGCGTCGGCTTTCCCGACGCCCGCCGCTGGTTTTCGGCGCCAGGCAGACCAGATCCCAGCGCACACGGAGGACTTGCGCATTGACCAGGAGTGACCGGCCATAGCTGCCCAGCACGAGCCACGCATCAACGACCGCATCCGTGCCCGTGAGGTCCGCCTCATCGGTGCTGACGGTCAGCAGATCGGTATCAAGCCGCTGCCCGAGGCGCTGGCCATGGCGCGCGATCTGGAGCTCGACCTCGTCGAGGTCGCGGACAAGGCGAACCCGCCCGTCTGCCGGATCATGGATTACGGCAAGTACGAGTACCAGGCCCGCCAGAAGGCCAAGGAGTCGCGCCGCAAGAGCAGCACCACCTCGCTCAAGGAGATGAAGTACCGGCCCAAGATCGGCACCGGCGACTTCGACACCAAGACCCGCAAGGTCGAGGGCTTCCTGGCCGAGGGGCACAAGGTCAAGATCACGATCATGTTCCGCGGACGTGAGGTGTACCACCCCGAGCTGGGTCGCAAGATCCTCGACCGGGTCGCCGAAGCGGTCGACGAGGTCGGCAAGGTGGAGATCTACCCCAAGCTCGACGGACGCAACATGACCATGGTCCTGGCCCCGGCCAAGGGCAAGAAGCCCGAGAAGGGCGACAAGGACGCCACGGGCGACGACCACGCCGCGCCGGATGGCGCCGAGCCGTCGGCGCCGCCCGCAGGTGAGGCCGCGGCCCCCGCCGCCGAGCCGGCCGCCACCACCACCGACGACTGACCTGACCTTCGGACGCACGCCCTCCGGTGCGCCCGGACGGCGAACGCACACCGACACTGGAGACATCCATGCCGAAGATGAAGACCCACAGCGGCGCCAAGAAGCGCTTCAAGGTGACGGGCTCGGGCAAGATCATGCGCCGCAGCTCCAACCTGAACCACATCCTCGAGAAGAAGGCCCCGGCGCGCAAGCGTCGCCTGCACGGCGAGACCGAGGTCACCGGCGGCAAGCGCAAGCACGTCCGCAAGCAGCTGGGCATCTGATCGCCCCTGGGGTCGACCGGCCCCGACGACGCCCGCCGACCGGTCGGGCGCAAGGTTCGAACCACCCCTGACGGGGATCGGGATCCCCCGCGAGTGCGGGGCACGGAAAGGAGACGGCGATGGCGAGGGTCAAGCGCGCTGTTCACGGCAAGAAGCACCGTCGGGCCACCCTGGCCCGGGCGAAGGGCTACTACGGCAACAAGAGCCGGTCGTACAAGGCCGCCAACGAGCAGGTGATGCACTCCCTGCAGTACGCGTACCGCGACCGCCGGGCGCGCAAGGGCGAGTTCCGCAAGCTGTGGATCCAGCGCATCAACGCTGCCTGCCGCCAGAACGGCATCAGCTACAGCCGCTTCATCGCCGGTCTCAAGGCCGCCGGGGTCGAGGTCGACCGCAAGGTCCTGGCCGACCTGGCCGTCGCCGAGCCGGCGGCGTTCGCCGCACTGGTCGAGGTGGCCAACAAGGCCGAGGCCGCCTGACGTCGTGGCCGACCTCCCGGCCCCGCTGTCGGGCCGGAACCCACGGATCACCACACTGCGGCGCCTGCTCGGGCGCCGCAGTGCGCGTCTCGACGCCCGGCGCGTCGTCCTGGAGGGGCGCACCCTGCTGGACGAGGCTGTGGCCGCGTCCGCATCGGGCGGCCCGGCGCTGGTCGAGGTGTACGTCGACGCCGACGCCCCGGACGTCGCCGAGGTGCTGCGCCTGGCCGAGCGGGCCGGTGCCACGCCGTTCGTCGTGCAGGCGGGCACCGTCGCCCGCGTGGCCTCGACCACGACGCCCCAGCCCGTGCTCGCCGTGGCGACGATGCCCCACCACGACCTGACGGCGGTGGCCGCCGCGGCGCCCGACGCTGCGAGCGTGCTGGTGCTGGTCGACGTCGCCGACCCGGGCAACGTCGGCACCCTGGTGCGCTCCGCCGCCGCCGCCGGTGCCCACGGCGTGGTGACGTGCGGGGCGACGGCCGATCCGTGGGGCCCGAAGGCGGTGCGGGCCTCGGCCGGCGCCGTGCTGCGGACGCCGGTGGTGCCGCTGGCGCCAGCGGACGCCGACCCGGTGGCCGCGGTCGACGCCGTGGTGGCGGCGTTCGGCGCCCGCACGGTCGGCACGGTGGTCGCCGGCGGCGTTCCGCCCGACGCGCTCGATCTGGCGACCGGTCGGGTGGCGCTGCTGGTCGGCAACGAGGCCCATGGCCTCCCGGCGGAGGTGCTCGAGGTCCTCGACGCCACGACGACGGTCCCGATGGCTGCGGGCACCGAGAGCCTCAACGCCGCCATGGCGGGCACGGTCGTGCTGTTCGAGGCGGCGCGGCAACGGCGGGCGTCGTGACCGGCGCACGCTGCCGTGCCGTGCGCCGGCGAATCCGATTGGACCGCACCGTCGGTGCAGGACAGGGTGGTGCTCGATGATCGAGCAGCTCGAGCAGCTCCAGGCGGACGCGGCGGCGCGCATCGCGGCGGCGGCAGATCTCGACGGCCTCCATGCCGTCGAGATCGACGTCCTGGGCAAACGGTCCACCCTCACCGATCTGCGCAAGCAGCTCGGCGGGCTCGACCCCGACGAGCGCAGGACGCTGGGCCAGCGACTCAACGACGCCAAGGCACAGCTCGAGGCCGCCGTGGTCGCTCGTCGTGCGGATCTCGAGGCCACGGCACGCACCGCGCAACTGGCGGCCGAACGCCTCGACCTGACCGAGCGGCTCGACCCCGCGCCGGCTCGCGGGCACCTGCACCTCGTCACCCAGACGCGCGACCGGCTCGAGGACGTGTTCGTCGGCCTCGGCTTCACCGTCGCCGAGGGCCCGGAGGTCGAGGACGACTGGTACAACTTCGAGGCGCTCAACATCCCGCCGTCGCATCCGGCGCGCGGCATGTGGGACACCCTCTACGTCGACGCCGGCGAACCGCAGTCGGTGCTGCTGCGCACCCACACGTCGCCGGTGCAGATCCGGGTGATGCAGGACGTCGCCCCGCCGATCTACGCCGTCATGCCCGGCCGGGTGTACCGACGTGACACCGCCGACGCCAGCCACATGCCGGTCTTCCACCAGATCGAGGGTCTCGTCGTCGACCGCGGCATCACCTTCGCCGACCTCGCCGGCACGCTCGAGGCCTTCACCTCCGCCTACTTCGGCAGCGCCATCCACTCGCGCCTGCGCCCGTCCTACTTCCCGTTCACCGAGCCCTCGGCGGAGTACGACATCAACTGCGTCTTCTGCGAGGGGTCGGGCTGTCGCACCTGCGCCCAGACGGGCTGGTTGGAGCTGGGCGGCTGCGGCATGGTGCATCCCAACGTCTTCGCCGCCGTCGGCATCGACCCGGAGGAGTGGTCCGGCTTCGCCTTCGGCTTCGGCATCGACCGTCTGGCGCTCATGCGTCACGGCGTCGACGACCTGCGCGAGCTGTTCACCAACGACGTCCGCTTCCTGAGGCAGTTCTGATGAAGGTCCTGTTGTCCTGGCTGCGGGAGTTCGCGCCCATCGACTGCTCGCCGACCGAGCTGGCCGAGCAGCTCAGCGACCTCGGCCTCGCCGTCGAGTCGATGGACCGTCTCGGCGCCGACCTCGACGGCATCGTCGTGGCCGAGGTGCTGGCGCTCCGGCCGCATCCCGACGCCGACAAGGTGCAGCTCGTCGAGGTCGACCTCGGTGACGGCGAGGCCCTGCAGATCGTGTGCGGCGCCTTCAACATGGCCGTGGGGGATCGCGTCCCGCTGGCCACGCTCGGCACGACCATGCCCAACGGCATGCGCATCGAGCGCCGCAAGCTGCGGGGCGAGCTGTCCAACGGCATGCTCTGCTCGGCGACCGAGCTCGGCCTCGGCGACGACCACAGCGGCATCCTGATCCTGCCGGGGACGCCGTCGCTCGGCACGCCGATCCCCGAGGCGCTCGGCATCGTCGACGACGTGCTGTACGACCTCGAGGTCAACCCGAACCGACCCGACGCCATGTCGGTCGCCGGCGTGGCCCGCGACGTGGCGGCTCGCCTCGGCGTGCCGTTCACCCAGCTCGACCCGCAGGTGACGACCGCCGGCGCCGACCTCGGCGGCCGCGCTTCGGTGTCGATCCACGACGCCGACCTGTGCGGGCGCTTCCTGGCGCGCGTGCTCGACGGTGTGACGGTGGGGGAGTCGCCGGCGTGGCTGGCCAACCGGCTCACGCTGCTCGGCATGCGGCCGATCAACTCGATCGTCGACATCTCGAACTACGTGATGCTCGAGCTCGGCCAGCCGAACCACACCTACGACCTCGCCAAGGTCAGCGGTGGCCACCTCGGTGTGCGGTGGGCGCGTGACGGCGAGAGGATCGTGACCCTTGACGACGTCGAGCGCACCCTGACGTCGGGCGACGGTGTGATCGTCGACGCCGACGACGTGGCCATCGGCATCGCCGGGGTGATGGGCGGCGCATCGACCGAGATCTCCGACGCCACGACGTCGGTGCTGCTCGAGATGGCGTGGTGGCAGCCGATGGCCATCGCCCGCAGCTCGGCGAGGCTCGGCCTCCGTTCGGAAGCCTCGATGCGGTTCGAACGCGGCGCCGATCCCGAGGTGCTCGAGCTGGCCGCACGCCGGTTCGCCCAGCTCGCGGCCGAGGCCGGCGCCACGCTGGCGCCCGGCACCGTCGTCGTCGACGGCGACCTGCCGGACCGCTCGCCCATCGCCGTCCGGACCCGCCGGGTGTCGGACCTGCTCGGCTCCCGCTTCACCGGCGAGCAGATCCGTGGTCTGCTCGAGCCGATCGGCTTCGGCTTCCCCGGTCCCGCCGACGGCGCCGATGGCACCCAACAGGTGGCGATCCCCAGCTACCGCTTCGACTCGGCCACCGAGACCGATGTCGTCGAAGAGGTCGCCCGGATGCACGGCTACAGCCGGCTCGGCTCATCCATGCCGCCCGCAGCGCGCTTCGGCAGCCTCACCCCGCGCCAGCGCGATCGGCGTCTGCTGCGAGAGGTCCTCGTCGGCCTCGCCGTCGACGAGGCCATGCCGATGCCGTTCCTGGCGCCGGTCGATCTCGAACGCACCGGCCTGCCCGGCGAGGCGGCGACGTTGCTGAACCCGCTGGCGGTCGAGGAGTCCGTCCTGCGTACCTCGCTGCGCCCCGGCCTGTTGCGGTCGCTGGCCTACAACGCCTCGCACCGCACCACGGGCGTGGCCCTGTTCGAGATCGGCAAGGTCTGGACGCCCGACCCGCACGGCGGCATGCCGGCCGAGCGCGAGGTCCTCGCCGTCGCCCTGGCGGCCTCTGCGGCCGGCGGCATCGGCGATGACGCCGCGGCACGCCACGCGGTACGGGTGCTCGACACCCTCGTCGAGGCCCTGGCGCTGCATGGGATCACGCTCGAGCAGGTGGCCCCGGCCGGGTTGCACCCGACGCGCAGCGGTGACGTGCTCCTCGACGGCGTCGCCGTAGGCGCTGTCGGCGAGGTCGATCCGGCGGTGCTGGCCGAGTGGGCCATCCCCGAGCGCGTGGCCGTCGTCGAGCTCGACCTCGACGCCCTGCTGGCGGCGCCGCACGGCGAGCGTCCCTACGGCAAGATCAGCCGGTACCCATCGAGCGACATCGACCTGGCGTTCGTGGTCGACGACACGGTGTCGGCCGCTGCGGTGGAGGCGACGATCCGGGCCGCCGGAGGCGACGACCTCGTGCGCGTGGCGCTCTTCGACGTCTTCCGCGGCGCGCAGCTCGGCGATGGTCGCCGCAGCCTGGCGTTCTCGTTGCGCCTCCAGGCGACAGACCGCACGCTGACCGACAGCGAGGTGGGGGAGCTGCGTCAACGTGTCATCGACGCCGTCGCCGCAGCCCACGACGCCACCCTGCGCAGCTGACGCACCTGGGTGCTGCTGCCAGCTCGCGCACCATCGTCAGGTTCGGGGTGCCGCCGTGCGACGCCGTCGACGGCGCGCGCCCTGGCGTCGTCGCGTGACGGGCCACGGCGTGAATTGTCTGTGCATAGAAATGCGAGTGTGTGTATAGTCGTGCGATGCATTCCGTCGTGATCGTCGGGGCGTCGGGGTACGCCGGAGCCGAGCTGCTCCGGTTGTGCCTGGGCCATCCCGGGCTCGAGGTGGTCGGCGCCACGGGCGCCAGCCAGGCCGGCGAGCCCATCGCCGCGCTGTACCCGAACCTGGTGGGCGCCGTCGGGGACCGCCGGTTCGACCGCGTCGACGACCTCGACCTGGCGGCCGCCGACCTCGTCTTCCTGGCGCTGCCGCACGGCGAGTCCCAGTCGCTCGTGGCCGAGCGGGGCGCCGGCCTGGCGCGCATCGTCGACCTGGCCGCCGACTTCCGGCTCGACGACGCCGCGCTGTACCCGACGTGGTACGGCGAGGACCACGCCGCACCGGACCTGCTCGACACCTTCGTCTTCGGCCAGCCCGAGCTGTTCCGCGACGACCTGCGCGGCGCCACCCGCATCGCCGTGCCGGGCTGCTATCCGACGACCGGCATGTTGGCGTTGGCCCCGCTGCTGCGGGCCGGTCTGGTCGAGCCGACCGGCCTGATCGTCGACGCTGCGAGTGGCGTGTCCGGCGCCGGCCGGCCGCCGAAGCCGCACACCACCTTCTGTGCCGTCGACGAGGACTTCACCGCCTACGGCCTGCTGACGCATCGGCACACCCCCGAGATGGAGCAGGCGCTGACGCGCGTCGGCGGCACCGACGTCCAGGTGCTGTTCACGCCCCACCTGGCCCCGATGAACCGGGGCATCCTCGCCACCTGCTACGCCCGGCCCACCACGGCGCTCACCCAGGGGCAGCTCGACGCCCTGTACCACGACGCCTACGCCGCCGAGCCGTTCGTCACCGTGGTCGACGGCTCGCCCTCGACCAAGGCCACCGCCGGCTCCAACAGCGTGCACGTGGCCGTGCACCTCGACCAGCGCACCGGCACTGTCGTGGCGCTCGCGGCGCTCGACAACCTCGTCAAGGGGGCCGCCGGCCAGGCGGTGCAGTGCGCCAACCTGTCCCTCGGTCTCGACGAGCCGACCGGCCTGCCCGCCACCGGGCTGTACCCCTGAGAGGTCGCCATGTCCGTCACCGCACCAGCAGGCTTCGTCGCTGCGGGCGTCGCCTGCGGCGTGAAGGCGTCCGGCGCCCTCGACCTGGCGCTCGTCGCCACCGACGACGCGCGTCCCGTCCCCGCCGCCGGGGTGTTCACCCGGAACAGGATGACCGCGGCCCCGGTGCTGGTGTCGCGCCACCACCTCGACGCCACGGGCGGGCACGCCGCCGCCGTCGTGCTCAACAGCGGCAACGCCAACGCCGCCACGGGCGCGCCAGGGCACGCCGACGCCGAGGCCATGGCGGACGCCGTCGCCGCGGCGCTCGGCACCGCACGCGAGGCGGTGCTGGTGTGCTCGACCGGGTTGATCGGCATCCCGCTGCCGGTGCAGCACATCGTCGACGCCTCGCCGGCGCTGGTGGCGGCCGCCGCCGGCGACGCCGCCGCCGCGCACACGGCGGCCGAGGCCATCCGCACCACCGACACCTTCGCCAAGGAGGTGACCGTCGCGGGCGACGGCTGCACCGTCGGCGCCATGGCCAAAGGTGCCGCCATGCTGGCGCCGAACATGGCGACGATGCTGGCGGTCGTCACCACCGACGCCGTCGCCACGCCCGAGGTGCTCGGCGACGTGCTGCGCACGGCGGTCGACGCCAGCTTCAACGTGATGACGACCGACGGCTGCACCTCGACCAACGACACCGTCCTGCTCCTGGCCAGTGGCCGGGCTGGCGAGGTGCGGGTCGACGCTCTGCGCCGCGCCGTGACCGAGGCGTGCCGGTCGCTGGCGCAGATGATGGTCGCCGACGCCGAGGGTGCGACGAAGTCGGTGCACCTCGAGGTGGTCGGTGCCGCCGACGACGACGAGGCGGCTCGGGGCGCCCGCAAGGTGGCCGACTCGAACCTGTGCAAGTGCTCGTGGTACGGCTGCGACCCCTACTGGGGGCGCGTCGCCAGCGAGCTCGGCTCGGCGGGGATCGCCTTCGATCAGACCCGGATCTCGGTCAGCTACGGCGGCCACGTCGTGGCGGCCGGAGGCGTCGAGATCGACCACGACCGGGCCGCCGTCGCCGCCCACATGGCGCAGCGAGACCTCCACGTCGTCGCCGACCTGGGGCTGGGCTCCGGCCGGGCCGAGCTGTTCACCAACGACCTGACCCACGCCTACGTCGACGAGAACATGGGGACGTCATGAGCGACGACACCGCAGCCGGCACGGCCGAGGTCGGGGCGCGCCTGGCCGCCGGGCACGCCGCGGCCGACGTGCTCGTGGAGGCGCTGCCGTACATCCGGCGGTTCCGCGGCGCCACCGTGGTCGTGAAGTACGGCGGCAACGCCATGGTCGACCCCGCGCTCGCCGACCGGTTCGCCGAGGACGTGGTCCTGCTCCAGGCCGTCGGCCTGCGTCCTGTCGTCGTTGACGGCGGCGGGCCCCAGATCGGCGACCTCATGGCGCGCCTCGGCAAGGAGCCCGAGTTCCGCGACGGCCTGCGGGTCACCGACGCCGAGACGCTCGACATCGCTCGCATGGTGCTGTCCGGGAAGGTCAACCGCGAGATCGTGTCCGCCATCAACGTGCACGCGCCGATCGCCGTCGGGCTGTCCGGTGAGGATGCCGGTCTGATCGTCGCCGACGTGCGTGACCCGGCGCTCGGGTACGTCGGCGACGTGCGCGAGGTCAACCCGGCCATCGTCGAACGGCTGCTCGCCGAGGAGCTCATCCCCGTGATCTCCACCATCGGCTCCGACGAGTCGGGGCAGGCGTACAACATCAACGCCGACACGGTGGCCGGTGCCATCGCCGCCGCGCTCGGCGCCGAGAAGCTCGTGTACCTGACCGACGTCGCCGGGTTGCTGCGCGACATCGACGACCCGTCGACGCTCATCACCCGCGTCTCGGCGGCCGAGCTGCGGGTCCTCGTCGACGAC
>JAGQTE010000419.1 GCA_020439175.1 Acidimicrobiales bacterium
GGTGCTGCACATGGAGACCGGCCGGGACTGGGACGAGAACTACGACCCGACCAGCCTCGAGTCGTCCGAGATCATCAACATGGTGGCGTTGCAGCCCGACCAGCTCGCGTTCGCCGTCGACCGCCCCCTCGCCCATCCGCCCGGCACGGTGTTCAACTACTCGAGCGGCGACACCATGCTGCTGTCGGGGGTGCTCGAGCAGGCGACCGGCATGCGGGTCGAGGACTACGCCCGGGCCAAGCTGATCGGGCCGTTGGGCATCGACCAGTTCGACTGGTGGCGTGACGTCGCCGGCCACACGCTGACGTACTGCTGCATCGACACGACGACGCGCGACTTCGCCCGGTTCGGTCTGCTGTTCGAACGGGGTGGTGACTGGGGCGGGACCCAGGTCGTGCCGTCGTCGTGGGTGGACGCCTCGGTCACCGACACGGCCGCCTCGTACGGCGGCTACGGGTACCAGTGGTGGCTCAGCCCGACGGGCAGCGGGTCGATCCCGCCGTACTTCGCTGCGGCCGGGCATGACGGCCAGGAGATCTTCGTGATTCCCAGCCTCGATCTCGTCGTCGTGCACAACAGCTTCTACGGCAAGAGCCCGTGCCCCGCCGTCGCCGACCCGAACCTGCTGTACCACTACCCGCCGCAGGGCCTGGTGCCGGGTTGGGGGACGGTGGGCCCGGACTCGTGGTCCGACGAAGCGTTCCTCGGTCCGATCGTCGCCTCGTTGACCGGCGGTCAACCGGCGCTGCCGGCGGACCACGACGCGTCGCCCGTCCCGGCTCGAGCCGAAACGGTGTGGCCGGGTGTCGATCCGGCTGACGTGGCGGCGCCCGCCGCCTGCCCGACCGCTGCACCGGTGACGACGACGCCGAGCACGGCGAGCACGGCGGCGCCCGCTGCCGCCGTCACGCCGGCGTTCACGGGCTGAGGGTCGGCGTCCGGGTCGCGGCGGGTCGGTCGAGGGCTACGGGACGACGAGCGTCACGGTGTCGGCGACCTGGACGGCGGTGGCGATGTCGACGGCGCGGCCGAGGACGATCACCGTGCGCGAGCCGCTGCGGAAGGCGACCCCGTTGATCTGCATGCCGTCGAACGTGAAGTTGGCCGTCTGGACCTGCTCGCCTTGCACCGTGGCCTCGCCGCGGTTGCCGTCGAGGCCGCCGAAGACCGTGTCGAGCGGGACGTCGTCGGCCACGATCACGTCGATGGCCGAGCGGTTGGACCAGTCCATCGGGCTGCCGGGCGCCGGCATGCCGTCCTGGGGCACCGCGGCGTACCGGGCGTAGAAGTCCATCGACTCGGCCGGCACGTTGGGGAGCACGACGCGCGACGCCCCGAGCGAGTCCTCGGGGAAGAGCTGGGTGAGCTTGCCCGGCGCGCCCACGGTTCCGGCGTCGCCCGGGAGCGGGACGCCGGTCTTGCCGAGGTTCATCGTGGTGGTCGTCGTCTCGGGGAGGATCGTCTGCACCGTCGTGTCCTGGCCGCCGGGCGCGTCCTGGGTCGGGCCGGCGCCCGTGGCGGTGGCGGTCGTGTCGGACGAACATGCAGCGCCGGCGGCGAGGGCGAGCACGGTGCAGCCGATGGCGATGGTGCGCGCTGCGGAGCGGCGCGGCGTCGACAGGTTGGGACCAACGCGGCGAGACATGGGGGCAGAGCCTAGGAGTCGCGCAGCGAGCGGAGCCGTCAGGTCCCAGGTGCGACGACACGCACCGTCTGGGTGAAGGTCCACCGTGCCAGGAAGGCGTTGCCGGCGTCGGTGTAGTGGATGCCGTCCGGGTGGCGTAGCGACGTGGCGTTCGGTTGCGCCAGCACGGCAGCGCCCCAGTCGAGGATCGGCGCGTCCAGCTGGTCGAGCAGCAGGTTGAACCGGTCCACGCGCTCGGCGATGTCGGGCCCGTAGATGATCGACCCTGCGGTGGTCGGCGGGAGCTTGATCCAGTACGGCGAGGCACCGTGGGCACGGGCGATGTTCACCAGCTCCGTGTTCGCCTTGGCGATCTCGGTGTACATCAGCTCGGTGCCGGGCTGGACGGTGACCCCTTGGTCGTTCACGTACAGCGGTGACCCGGCGGGACCGCCTGGATAGTGGCAGCACGACTCGAACAGCACGATGTCGGCGTCGTAGGTCTGCAGCGTCTCCTCGAGCTGGGTCGCCCAGAGCTTGTGACCATCCGTGGTGTACAGCGGTCCGGTGCCAGGCACCGTGGCGTTCACGACCTCGACGCCGTAGGGGCTGAACTGCTGCACGAGCGCCGGATGGGCGAACCCGATGACGGAGTCTCCGACGAGCAGCACCTTGGTGACCGGACGGTCGGTGCTCTTCTCGACGACCTGGCAGGCGGTCGTTGCGGCCAGCAGCGCCACCAGGAGCAGGCCGGTCATGCGGGTCCGCCGCTTCGGTGTCGTTCGCATCGTTGGCATCTTGACCACGTTGCGTGGTGGCGTCCAGGTGCAATTGCTCCTGTGCCCTGGTGCATCCTGGTCTGTCCACGCGCCTGCAGTGATTTGCGCGCGGAGTGCGGTGACTTCAACGCCCCACGTGAGGATCTTGCGGCGCGTGGCAGAGCTCCCGCCGTGCGCGAACCGGGCGGCGGTCGTGGCGCTGAAGCCGCCCAACTCACAAGCGCTGCCGGGCGGTCGATGGAGAGCGGTGTCACTCAGCGGCGGCGGAC
>JAGQTE010000420.1 GCA_020439175.1 Acidimicrobiales bacterium
CCACCCCCGCCGCCGCCACCGCCGGTGACGACGCCGGTCGCCGACGCGCCCGCCGGCGAGGAAGCGGCCGTTGAGGTTCCGGAGGCGCCGGCGGTCCGGTCGTCGCTCACCACCGCCGACGACCCGGAGCGGCGCTGGACGGTCGATCAGGTGGCCAAGCTGGCGGGGCTGAGCCACCGACAGCTCGGTGAGCTCGAGCGCTACGGGCTCGTGGTCGGCGAATCCGTCGATGGCACGATGCAGTACGGCCCCGACGCTGTCGAGGTCGCCGGCCTGTGCAAGGCGTTCATCGACACCGGGGTCGAGCCGCGGCACCTGCGGATGTTCAAGCTCACGGCAGAACGTGAGGCCGCCTTCTTGGACCAGCTCCTGTTGCCGCACGCCCGGCGCAAGGGCCGAGCCGCCCTGCGGGACGCGCTCGAGGAGCTGGCGACGCTCGCGGCCCACGGCGAGCGGATCCGTATGCTGATGTTGCGCGAAGAGTTCCGCGACGACATCGACCGCATCAACTGAGGTTCCCCATGGTGGAGATGGAGCTCATCGGCATCCGAACGGAGGTGCCGACGCAGGTCCCGATCGTGCTGCTGCGCGAGCTGACCGCAACGCGCCGCGTCCTGCCGATCTTCATCGGGGGCGCCGAGGCCATCGCCATCGCCTTCGCCCTCGAAGGGCGCGAGACGGAGCGACCGCTCACCCATGACCTGTTCGTCGACGCCATCGAGGCGCTCGGCGGGCAGCTCGAGCGGGTGGAGGTCACCAACCTCGTCGACAGCACCTTCTTCGCCGAGCTGCACCTGCGCATCGATGGACGCGCCGTCGTCGTCTCGGCCCGACCATCGGACAGCATCGCCCTCGCCGTGCGGGTCGGCTGCCCGATCTTCGCTGCCGAGCCGGTGCTCGACGCCGCCGGCACCGTGCTCGAGCTCGACGACGAGGAGGGCGACGGCGAGCCCAGCGAAGAGGTCGTCGAAGAGTTCCGGAAGTTCATCGACAACGTGAACCCGGAGGACTTCCAGTCGTGAGCCGGGTCCCGGCGTGAACCCGCGTCCGCCGGGCCACCGCCGACCTCAGCGCAACGGTCGGAGCTGGCTGGCGTCCGACGCCGATCCGAGGTACCGGCTCGCCGCCGGGGTGGCGATGATCGCCGTCGTCGTCACGGTGGGGACCGTCGGCTACATGGTGCTCGGGTTGGGCTTCGTGGACGCGCTGTACCAAGCGGTGGAGACGGTGTCGACCGTGGGCTTCGGCGACATCGAACGCACCGATGCGTCCGCCAAGGTGTTCACGATCGTGCTCATCCTCGGTGGGGTGGCGATCGTGCTCTACACCCTCACCCTCGTCCTCGAGACCGTGCTCGAAGGACGACTCACCGACCAGTTGTGGAGAGCCCGCATGCGCAAGGACATCGACGCCCTCACCGACCACGTGATCGTCGCCGGCTGCGGCCGGCTCGGCCGCGTCGTCGCCGAGTACGTGGCGGCCGACGGCCGTGACGTCGTCGCCATCGACGTGGACCTGGAGCGGCTCGAGGAGACGGAGCTGCTGTTCGTCGACGGCGACGCCACCTCCGAGGCCGTGCTCGAGCGAGCCGGGATCGACCGGGCGTCGACATTGGTCACGGCCCTCGCCACCGACGCCGACAACGTGTACCTGACGCTCGCCGGCCGGGCCCGGCGCCCCGACCTGTTCATCATCGCCCGCGCCCGGATGGACGAGGCCGAGCAGCGCCTGGTGCAGGCCGGCGCCGACCGCATCATCAACCCGCAGGCGATCGGCGGTCGTCGCGCTGGTGCGATGGCCCTGCAGCCGCACGTCGCCGAGTTCGTCGACGTGGTGATGCACGACAATTCGCTCGAGTTCCGCCTCGAGGAGCTCGCCGTGCCGGTGACGTCGGTCGTCGCCGGGCAGAGCATCCGTGACGCCCACCTGCGCGACCGCACCGGCGCCCTGGTGTTGGCCATGCGGCGGCCGGACGGCACGTTCATCACGAACCCGGCGCCCGAGACGTCGATCGAGGCCGGACACGTCCTCATCGTGATCGGCACGCCCGATCAGCTCCGGTCCCTCGGCGAGCTCCTGCAACCCTGAAGCTGCACTTGACCATTGACGGGGTGGGGGCCGGTCGTTACCCTGCACCAGCCATCACACCGGCGTAGTTCGATCGGTGTAACCCTCGACTTCCTGTCGAGGGTGAGGTCGAGGGTAGGAGGACGCTCCCATGGCTATCGAAGCGGGTTACAGCGGCAGCAGCGCTGCCGAGATCGTCGGCATCACCTACCGCCAGCTCGACTACTGGGCGCGCACCGACCTCGTGCGGCCATCGCTCGAGGACGCGCGGGGGAGTGGCACCCGCCGGCGCTACTCCTACCGGGACCTGCTCGAGCTGAAGGTCATCAAGAAGCTGCTCGACGCCGGACTCAAGCTCGAGACCGTGCGATCGGTGTTCGCCTACATGAAGGAGAACCTGGGCGAGGACGTCACGACGGCGAACCTGGTGATCGACGGCAACAAGACGGTGCTCATCCGCAAGGACGCCGAGCTGATCGATCTGGTCAAGCGCGGCCAGGGCGTGTTGAACATCCTGCCGCTGGCCAGCGTCAAGGACGAGGTCGACGCCGGCATCGTGGACCTGCCCGCCAACGTGTCGTCGCTGGCGCTCAAGCGCGAGGCCACCGGCACCCACGGGTGAACCATCCGCGCCCCTGAAATGAACCTGGTTCATACTGTGAACATGGTTCATCTTCGGGTCGTTCCGGACGATCGGCGAGACCGCAACCGCGAGCGTCGACGGCGTGAGTTCCTCGACGCAGCAGGTCGGGTCATCGATCGCGACGGTCTCGACGGCGTCACCATCAAGGCCATCGCCGACGACCTCGACTGCGCCGTGGGCACCGTGTACCGGTACTTCGCCTCCAAGGCAGACCTCATCGATGCGTTGGCGGGGGAGGCGATGGCGCGGCTGGCGGCGTCGTATCGCACCGCAGCCGCCACCTGGGACGACGTCCTGGCGGGGGAGGACCTCGACGAGGCCTCCCGCGTCCTGGTCGACCTGCAGGCGTGGAGCGCCTTCTGGGCGTCGGCGGCCGTCGTGTACGCCGACGAGTACGCCCTGGCGATGACGGCCATCGAGCAACTGACCGACGTGCCGGCGGCGCTGCTGGACGAGGCGGCGGCGCTCGACGTCATCGAACCGGCGACGGGCGCGGATCGCGCGTTGCGGTGGGTGGCGGCGCTGCGGGGCGTGCTCGGCCTGGACCGGGCGGTGGCCCACGCCCGAGCGCTCACGATGGACCTGCTCACCGGCTGGGGCGCGGACCGCGCCGACGTCGAGATCGCCGCCGGCGCCGTCGACACGCTCGCCGCACATGGGCCGATGGCGCCCCAGGTGCCATGATGACCGCCGTGCGCCGTGCCCTGCTCCTCGTGCTCGCAGCCGTCACCCTCACCCTCAGCTCGAGCCTGATGGTGGGCTCGGCTGCGGCGCAGGAGCCGTGTCCGGTCGAGGACGGCGCCGTCGTCAACCCCGACGCGGCGGGCACGGCAGCGACCGGGCAGTGCGCGCCGCCGCGCAGCGATCGCCTGGTCGACTCGGCCATCTGGATCTTCACCCTCGGCGTGCTCATCGCCGTCGTGGTGCTGGTCGTGCGTGGATCGCGCCAGCCGTCCGAGGTGCCGGCCGAGGACCGGTAGGCTCCCCGGCCATGCCTGACGCTCCGCTTCGCACCTCGCCGCTCGACGCCGCCCACCGGGCGCTGGACGCCAAGATGGTGCCCTTCGGCGGCTGGGACATGCCCCTGCAGTACCCGGGCGGCACCATCGTCGAGCACAAGGCCTGCCGGCACGGGGCGGTGGCCTTCGACGTCAGCCATCTCGGCACGGTGCGCGTCACCGGTCCCGACGCCCTCGATGCCCTGCAGGCGGCGCTGACCAACGACCTCACCAAGGTCGGTCCGGGGCGGGCGCAGTACACCCACCTGCTCGACCCCGACGACGCCTCGGTGCTCGACGACATCATCGTGTGGTGGCGCTCGCCCGAGGTGTTCGACGTGATGCCGAACGCCTCCAACACCTCGCGGGTCACGGGCGCCCTCGGTGTGGGCACCGACGTCACGGCCGA
>JAGQTE010000421.1 GCA_020439175.1 Acidimicrobiales bacterium
CCAACCCACCCGCCAACCCGATCACCCCCTGACCCCAGGAGACGGACCCATGACCGACCAGATGTCCTCCGACGCCCAGATCCTCGGACGCGCCGACGTCAACGACCTCGAGGCCATCATGGCCATCTCCAACTCCGACATGGACTCGGTGATCCACCAGGTGCAGGACAACGCCGACGCCATCTTCACCTGGGACTACGAGAAGGGCGCCCGCCCCGCCCTCGACAAGCTCTACGAGAAGGCGAAGAACGCCCAGTGGAACGCCCAGACCGACCTCGACTGGTCGATCGAGGTCGACCCCGAGAAGATCCTCGAGCCGCTGCAGGGCAACAACGCCGCCGGGCCGTTCCAGGCCATGGCCGAGATCGAGGGCTCGCCGTTCGCCAAGTTCGGGGAGAAGGAGTGGACCCAGCTCGGCGTCGAGTCGATGAACTGGCGGCTCAGCCAGTTCATGCACGGCGAGCAGGGCGCGCTGATCTGCACCGCCAAGATCGTCGAGACGGTGCCGTGGATCGACGCCAAGTACTACGCCTCGACGCAGGTGATGGACGAGGCCCGCCACGTCGAGGTCTTCGCCAAGTACCTCGACGAGAAGCTGACCGGGCACTACCCGATCAACGCCCACCTGCGGATGCTGCTCGACGACATCATCGCCGACTCCCGCTGGGACATGACCTACCTCGGCATGCAGATCATGGTCGAGGGCCTGGCGCTCGCCGCCTTCGGCTTCATGCACATGCTCACCGAGGAGCCGCTGCTCAAGCAGCTGCTGCGCTACGTCATGTCCGACGAGGCCCGCCACGTCGCCTTCGGCGTGCTGTCGCTCAAGGAGTACTACAGCGAGCTGTCCGACAAGGAGATGGCCGAGCGCCAGGAGTTCGCCTTCGAGGCGGCGGTCCGCATGCGCGACCGCTTCCTGCAGCAGGAGGTGTGGGAGCGCATGGGCATCGACGGCAAGGGCGTCGCCAAGCTGCTGCTGGCCATCCCGCCGGACGAGAACCTCTTCCAGCAGATGCTGTTCTCCAAGATCGTCCCGAACTGCAAGAAGCTCGGCCTGCTCGACGCCAACGGCGCCTGGCTGCGGCAGCGCTTCACCGAGATCGGCGTGATCCAGTTCGAGGACTGGGCCGACACCGGCGAGGAGTACCTCGAGTTCGACGCCGTCACCCAGGACCGGCAGGCCGCCCAGAGCGCCTAGGTTCTCCCGCCATGACCTACGAGTGCTTCGAGGTGACCGTCGACGACGGTGTCGCCCACATCGTCATGAACCGGCCCGAGGCCATGAACTCGATGAACCGGGCCTTCTGGATGGAGCTGCCGGTGATCGTGCGTTCGCTCGACGCCGACGGCGCCACCCGGGCGGCGGTGCTGTCGTCGACCGGCAAGCACTTCTGCGCCGGCATGGACCTCGCCGTGTTCGCCTCGGGCGCCGGCGGGGCGCCGACCGGTGACGGCCTGTCCACCGAGACGGGCCGGACGCGTGCCTACTTCAAGGAGGTGGTGCACCTGCTCCAGGGCAGCTTCACCGCCTTGGAGGAGGCGCGCTTCCCGGTGCTCACCGCCATCCACGGCGGCTGCATCGGCGGCGCCGTCGACATGGTCACCGCCGCCGACATGCGCTACTGCTCGGCGGACGCCTTCTTCTGCGTGCAGGAGATCAACATCGGCATGACCGCCGACGTCGGCACCCTGCAGCGCCTGCCCAAGCTCATCCCCGAGGGCGTGGCGCGCGAGATGGCCTACCGGGGCCATCGCCTCGGTGCGGAGCGGGCCCATCAGATCGGCCTGGTCAACGAGGTGTTCGCCGATCACGAGGCGCTCGTCGCCGGCGTGCTCGACATCGCCCGAGAGATCGCGTCGAAGAGCCCGCTCGCCATCCACGGCACCAAGCAGATGCTCAACTACACCCGCGACCACTCGGTGGCCGACGGGCTGAACTACATCGCGGCCTGGCAGTCGGGCATGTTCCAGCCGGCCGACATGCTCGAGAGCTTCACCGCCAAGGGCGAGCAGCGCGACCCGGCCTTCGACGACCTGTTGCCGCGTCCGACCGAGTTCTGAGCCGGGTTCCGAGCCGAGGTCGGGCGCGTCAGGGCCGGGGAACGACGCCGAGTCGCCGCCAGTCCTCGACCATCGAGGCAGCGACGACCTCGGCGGCGCAGTGCGTGAACGCGGCGTCGATGCCCCGGGCGACGTGCGCGTCCCAGGTGGCGTCGTCCCATGCCGTCACCTCGAGGACCTGCCGGGCGGCGTCGGCGGCGTCGCCATAGCGCATGCAGAACGGTCCAAGGGTGTCGTCGACGCCGCCGTGGTGCGGACCCAGTACGACCGTCGACGAGGCGAGGGCCTCCGCGATCGATACCGGCATGCCGAACGGTTGCTCGCCGGTGTGGGTGTGGAGGTAGATGCCGGCGCGCCGCATGAGCTCGGCCATCTCGTGGCGCGGCACCGAACGACGGACCTCGACCGGTGCATCGAGCTCGTCGCGCAGGGCCACGATCTCGTCGAGGAGCTCCTCGCGGGTGTGCGCCGGAGCCATGCACAACACGAAGCGATGGTCCGGGCAGCGACGTGCCACGTCGAAGAACAGGCGGTAGTCCTTCGTCGGCAGCGCCACCCCGGCGCGCACGACCAGGTCACGCTCGACCTCGAACGGACTGGCCGGCGTGAAGAGGTCGGACTGGAACGCCGCCGGCCGCACCAGCAGGCGGTGGTCGGTCGTGCCGAGCGAGGCGTACAGGTGGGCCGGGAGTTCGACGGCGGCGACGTTCGGCCGTGCGAGCAACGAGCGGACGCCGTCGGCAGAGTGTTCATAGCCGTGGACGCGGACCACGACGGGCACGGCGCAACCCGCCTCGTGTAGTTCCTCGGCGACCGTGTCGCCGATCCCGAGCCAATGCACCAGCACGACATCGGGGTCGGCTGCTGCCACGGCCGCGAGGACCCCGTCGCGGTGCACCGCCTGGTCGGTCGGGTAGGGCGCCGCCGTCCCCGGATCGGTCGTCGCGACCTCGACGTGCGCGCCGAGCGCCACCAGACCGTCGATGTCGGCTTGGACGTAGGACTCGGTGAGCTGGGGGTAGTGCCACTCGACGGCGAGGATGCGCAGTCCCTCGGCGTCGTGGCGTGGTCGTTTGCGCTCCAGGAGGTGGCGGTTCCAGCCGAGCGGCTCGGTGCTCGAGATCTGATCGGTGCGGCCGCTGCGGTAGATCGAGCCGAGCGTCGCCAGACGACGGATCGGGACGACGGCGCTGACCCGGCGGATCAGGTCCCAGTCGCCCAACCGGCGCAGCGACTCGTCGAAGGTCCCGACGCGATCGAGCAGGCTCGAGCGGTGTGCGAACGCGTTCAGGTCGACCGTGTTCTGGTGGGCGAGGTCGCTGGCGAGACGGTCGTCGTCGCGCAGCCACCACGTTCGCGTGCGGTCGTCGACGACGAGCTGTTGCGCCACGGTGGCCTGGAGTTCCTCGTCGGTGTCGAACGCCTCGGCGATCCGGCTCAGATACCCGGACGTGAAGCGGTTGTCGGAGTCGAGGTAGGCCACGACGACACCTGCCGACTCGGCGAGCCCTAGGTTGCGCGCCGCGCTTGCGCCGGCGCCCCGGCGCACACCGCCTCCGGTGCGTCGCACGACGATGCGCGGGTCGGCCTCGGCGGCGGAGTCGAGGATCTCGAGCGTGCCGTCGCTGCTGCCGTCGTCGATGATGATGAGCTCCCAGTCCCGGTAGCGCTGGAAGCGCACGCTGTCGATGGCGTCGCCGACGACGTCGGCGCGGTTGCGCACCGGCATGATCACGCTGACGAGGCCGAGCCCGCTGTCGGGTCCGGACAGGGCGCCGGCGTCGACGAGCTCCGCCACAGCGGCTGCGGTTCGGCTCGTCGTGCGCAGCGTCTGCAGCGTCTCGTCCGCGGTCCGTTCGGCCCGCGCCGCGGTGATCTCGGCACGACCGAGGTGTGTCGTGATCGCCTCGAGTGCCTCGGCCAGGTGTGTCTGTTGGGCAATCGACTCGTGCCGGGCGACGAGGACCTGGTCGCGCAGCTCGTCGACGGCGAGCTGGAGCAGGTGCACCTGGTGGCGGGCTTCGAGCAGCTGCGCTCGTGTCTCGTCGAGCGACGCGGTGCCGAGCGCGACACGCAGCCGTCGTGCGAGCCGGTGCGCCACCCTCTCGGCCCCCACGGCGGTCAGCCCTCGTCGAGGGGACCGTCGTCGAGCGGCGGCAGGAAGATGAACGACAGGTCGCCGAGGCGTACCAGGGTGGAGCTGATCCAGCCGCCCATCGCCGAGAAGTGATCGTCGAGGATCGAGCCGTCCTCGAGCGTGGGCTCCTCCACCTCGTAGGAGCCCTCGTAGGAGACCTCGATGGCGTACTCGGTCTCGGACAGGTCGCCGGAGTACACCGTCTCGATGGTGGGGCCGGAGCGGTCGAGGCGCTCGCGGCCGATCGGTGGGCTCTGCTCGGGGAGCGCCGCCAGCACCGGCTCGGGCGCCGGCGCCGCCGCCAACCGCTGGATGCGCAGGACGATCTCGATGTCGATGCGCGGCACCTCGTCCATCTGCTCGCCGATGTACCAGGACCGGTAGGCCGTCTGCGCCCACGTGGGCCACTGCAGCGTGATGTCGGCCTGCACCCGCGGGGGGAGACCTTCGCCGGGCAGGCCGTAGCTGGTCTCCCAGGTCATGTCGCCGAGCAGCACGTCGACATGGAACCGCTCTTCGAACGCCTGGCGTTCGAGCAGGGCGTTCTCGAACGCATCGCGCAGCGCGCCGATGGCGTCGGTGAAGACGTGGTCGAGCATGGACCGTGCAGGCTAGCCCTGCGCTCAGGGCGTCATGAAGGCCACGGGGACCGAGCTGCCGATCGCC
The DNA here is from genome assembly GCA_020439175.1 of Acidimicrobiales bacterium. Lineage (GTDB taxonomy): Bacteria > Actinomycetota > Acidimicrobiia > Acidimicrobiales > Acidimicrobilacustridaceae > JAGQTE01. The sequence continues at coordinate 4,865 of JAGQTE010000421.1, forward strand.
TCGTGGCGCAGGGTGGCGATGCGGCGTCCGGGCTGCACCGCGTCCTTGGCCCGGCCGAGTGCGTCACCGAGCAGGACGGCGGCGCCGTCGAGGTCCGCCGTCGTCATGGCGAGGCCGAAGAAGCGCGCCGGTCGGTCGACGTGCGCGGGATCAGGCGTGGCGGGGCCGATGACCTCGATGATGACCTCGCCGGCTCGGTAGAAGCGCTGCTCGCCGTAGGTGGTCGGGCGCGTGCGTCGCAGGTCGAAGCCGACGGCGGCGAGGGCGGCCTCGGTCCGGTCCTGGTCCGGCGTGGCCACCACGACGTGATCGATGCGGATCACGCCGTTGGGGTGGGGCGTCGTGTCGTCGACGGGCACCACGTCGAGCAGCGCCAGTCCGTCGAGCGCCGCCGGCGGATCGGCGACGTCCGCGAGGTCGACCGCCTCCGCCAGGTCGGCGAAGGCCCAGCCGAGGATGCCGCCGCCCGCCCGTGCGCCGCCGTCCACCGCCGCGGGGTCGCAGCGCACGGTGACGGCGCCGATCCGTACCGCATCGTCGACCACCGTGAACCCGGCGGCCGCCCAGACGTGGGGAGGGTCGCCGACGACGAGGCCGGTCAGCGGCGGCCCCACCTCAGGTGACCCAGAGCTCGGCGATCCAGGTCTTGGCGCCGAGGGTCTGGATCGATCCGTCGACGGCGCGGTACATGCCGTTGACCCGTGGGGCGGCCGCGAGCACCCAGTTGGCCCGGGTGAGCCAGATGTAGGGCACCTCCTGGCCGAACGCCGCCGAGACCTTCTGATAGGCGGCGTCGCGGTCCTCGTCGTTGGTCGACGCCCGCGCCTCCTCGATCGCCTCCTGGACGACGGGATCGTCGAAGCGGGGGAAGTTCAGCGACGCTCCCGACTCGCGGATCGAGTTGGGCTCCCAGAACACGGCGTCGGTGTCGGGGTCGGGGAAGCCGAAATTCCGGAACGCCGAGACCTGGTAGTTGCCGGTCGCCGACTGGGCGATGAGGTTGATCTGCGCCATGCCCTGCACCGTCACGTCCATGCCGGCCTCTTCGTAGAGGTTGGCGAGGTACTGGTGGTTGCGCAGGTTCGTCGGGTCGTCCACCGTCAGGTACGTGAAGGCGAAGTCCTCGCCCGTCTCGGCCTCGTACTGGGCGACGAGCTCCTTGGCTTTGGCCATGTCGAAGGCGGGGTAGCCGTTGTCGGCGAGATAGCCGAGCTGCCCGGGGGCGAACGGGCCGTTGGCCAGGGAGCCGACGCCGGAGTTGAGCTCGTCGATCCAGCCGGCGGCATCGGTGGCGGAGGCCAGCGCCCGTCGGGCCGTCACGTTGTCGAACGGCGGCTTGGTGGTGTTGAGCTGGAGGAACTCCTCCTCGCCGGTCGTGTACTCGACGACCTTGTAGTCGGAGTCGCGCAACGCCAGCACCTGCTCGGGGCGGAAGGTGTTGATCATGTCGGCGTCGCCGTCCTCGAGGGCGGTCAGGCGGGCGGCGTCGTCGGGGATGGGCCGGTACTGGATCTCGGCGAGGTACGGCAGCTGGTCGCCGTTGGCGGCGGTGCGCCAGTAGTCGTCGTAGCGCTGGAAGTCCCACGACTCGTTGTTCGTGTGCTTGTCGAACATGAACGGGCCCGAGCCCACCGGCTGCGCCGAGATGGTGTTGGCGGCGAGGTCCTCGGGCTGGGCGACGTAGCCGAGCTGGCTCGTCAGCACCGCCGGGAAAGCGAACCACGGCAGGCTGAGATCGATCTGGACCGTGTTCGGCGTCGGGGACGAGACCTCGGTGACCGTCTGCAGCGCCGCCCCCGTGATGATCGACTGGCGGTGCGCCTCGAGGTGGTCGACGATCGCCTGCGCGTCGACCGGCGTGCCGTCGTGGAAGGTGACGCCGTCGCGCACGGTGATGGTCCACACCTTGCCGGACTCGTCGCCCTCGATCGCCTCGGCGAGGTAGGGCACGGCGTCGCCGTGGTCGTCGATGGTGGCGAGCGGGTCGAACACGGCCGAGGCGACGAAGTGCCCCGAGCCGGCGAAGGCGTAGCGCGTCGGGTCGAGCCCTTCGGGCTCGGCTTCGATCGCCATCACGAGCGATCCGCCCGGCTGCGGGTCGGTGCCGTCGGGCGGACCCGAGATCGACGCGCCCTCGGGCACGAAGATGTCGGTGGGTGTGCCCCCGCCGCCGCCACCGCTGGCGTTGTCCCCGCCGCCGGCGCTCTCGCCGGACGACGAGCACGCCGCGCCGGCGGCGAGCGCCACCGCCACGATCGTCGCTGCTGCGGTGCGGCCGATGCGCCGCCGTGCAGGTCGGGTCCCGATCATCCCTACCGCCTTGTCGTTCGTCACTGCGTGACCCAGAGGTCACCGAGCCAGGTCTTGGGTCCGAGCGTCTGCAGCGACCCGTTCTCCGCAGCGCGGATGCCGTTGACGACCGGGTTGGCCGCCAGCGCCCAGTTGAGCCGGCCCATCCACATGTACGGGAGCTGCTCGCCCCAGATGCGCGAGACCTCCTGGTAGATCTCGTTGCGCTTCGTCTCGTCCGTCTCGGCCCAGGCCTGGTTCAGCAGCTCCTGCAGCTCCGGGTCGGTGATGCGGGCGAAGTTCAACGAGATGCCGCCGGGGATCACGCTCTCGGGCGACCAGAACACCACGTCGGTGTCCGGGTTCGGCTGGCCGTAGTTGCGGAACGCCGACGCCTGGTAGTCGCCGGTGGCGACCTTGGCCACCAGGCTGATCTGCGGCAGCGCCTCGATCTCGACCGTCATGCCCGCCTCTTCGTACAAGCTCTGGAAGTACTGCGCGTTGCGGATGTTGCGCGGCTCGTTCACCGTCAGGTACGTGAAGGCGAAGTCCTCGCCGGACTCCGCCTCGTACTGGGCGACGAGCTCCTTGGCTTTGGCCATGTCGAAGGCGGGGTAGCCGTTGTCGGCGAGGTAGCCGGTCTGGCCCGGGGCGAAGGCGCTGTTGGCGATGGAGCCCGATCCGAGCGAGATGTCGTCGAGCCAGGTCTGCGAGTCGGAGGCGTACACCACCGCCTGGCGGGCGGTGAGGCTGTCGAACGGCGCCTTCTCCATGTTCATCACCATGAAGTTCTCCTCGCCGGCGCTGTAGGTCACGACCTTGAACTCGTCGGTGGACTCGAGCTGCAGCACCTGCTCGGGGCTCACGGTGTGCATCAGGTTCACCGTGCCGTCGTCGAGCGCGGTGATGCGGTTGGCGTCGTCGGGGATGGGGCGGAACTCGATCCCGTCGAGGTACGGGAGCTGGTCGCCGTTGGGGGCGGTGCGCCAGTAGTCCTCGTAGCTCGTGAACGTCCACCGCTCGTTGGCGACGTGCTCGTCGAACTTGAACGGCCCGGTGCCCACCGGGTTGGGGCCGGCTTGGGAGGACTCGAGGACGTCGGGCTGGACCATGTAGCCCACCTGGGTGGTGAGGATGGTGGGGAACTCGTGCCAGGACCGGTCGAGCGTGATCTCGACGGTGCTGTCGTCGACCGCTTCCATCGAGGTCACGGGCTTGAGGCTCAGGGACGTGACGAACGCCTCCTGGCGGTTCTTGAGGTTCCGCAGCACGGCG
>JAGQTE010000422.1 GCA_020439175.1 Acidimicrobiales bacterium
CAGCGGATGCCGTCCGGGCCGTCCCAGCCCCGAGGCTCGCCGGAGGCGTCGACGACCAGCGCCGGGCCGAGGTCGGCCAGCACCTCCTCGCGCTCGGCGACCGGCATGCGCTCGTTGAGCGGGACCGCCACGCCGCCGGCACGCCACACCGCCAGCAGCCACAACGCCACCTCGGGCCCGTCGGGCAGCTGGAGCGCCACCGCCTGGCCCGGCTCCAGCCCGTGCTCGTCGACCAGCACCGCGGCGCGCTCAGCCACGATCGTGCGCACCGTGCGCGCCGACAGCTCACCGGTGAGGCTGCACAGCAGGGCGTCGCCGTCGGCGGCCGGATGGTCGTCGAGCAGGTCGGCGAGGTTCACCGCTCGTCCAGCGGCGCCCACACCGCTTCGCGCTTGTCGGCGAACGACGCCGGGCCCTCGGTCTGGTCGGGATGCCCCCACAGCGACACCAGGTCCTTGGCCCCGGCCTTGCAGGCGTCGGTCAGGCCGAGCTCGAGCGCCCCCCACAGCGCCCGCTTGGTGGCGGCCATCGCCGCCGGCGAGTTCTTGGCGATGGTCTCGGCCAGCTCCTGGGCCCGCTCACGCAGGCGCTCCGGCGGGTCGACGACCTCCGAGAGCATGCCCAGCTCGTAGGCCCGCTGCGCCGACATGCGCTCGTAGCGCCCGACGAGCGCCATGCGCATGACCGCCTCGGCCGGCATCTTGCGGATCAGCCCGATGGCCTCGAGCGCCACGACCTGGCCGATCGACACGTGCGGGTCGAAGAACTGGGCGTCGGAGGCGGCGATCACGATGTCGGCGTCGGCCACCCAGTGGAACCCGCCGCCGCAGCAGATGCCGTTGACCGCGGTGATCACCGGCTTGCGCACCCCCTGGTGCCAGGCGGTGAAGTGCAGGTCGAACGACTCCATCGACTCGCGGTAGCGCTCCATGCCGACGCCGTCCGAGGCGATCTCGGACACGTCGACACCGGTCTGGAAGGCCCGCCCCTCGCCGGTGTGCACGATGACCCGCACGTCCGGATCGGCGTCGAGCTCAAGCCAGGCGTCGACGAACTCGTCGCGCATGGCGTTGTTCATGGCGTTGAGCTGGTCGGGCCGGTTGTTGATCAGCCAGCCGACCGGGCCGTGCCGTTCGACGATCAGGTGCTCATAGCTCACGGGTGCGCTCCGTCCGGGGTCGTCGACTCGAGGTCGTCGTCGGGGTGGTCGTCATGATCGCGGGATGTCCTCCCAGGCGGCGCCCTGGTACGGGTCGGGCTCGCGGGGCAGGCCGAGGACGCGCTCGGCCAGGATGTTGCGGTTGACCTCGCTGGTGCCGCCCTCGATGGTGTTGGCCCGGCTGCGCAACATGCCCTTCACCTCGAGCGGCAGGGTCGCCGCCCACGCCTCCGGGCCGGGCGGAGACTGTTCGGCTTCCCACCCCGTGGCGCCGGGTCCGAGCAGGTCGGCGGCCAGCAGCTGGATCGCCTGGTTGAGCTGGCCCTGGTGGACCTTGCCGATCGAGCTGGCGGCGCCGGCGGTGCCCCCGGCGCGGATCGTGGCCCGCACCCGGTCGTTGGTCCACCGGCGGATGCGTTCCTCGCTGTAGACCCGCATCAGACGCTGCCGCAGGGCCGGGTCGCCCGTGCGCCCCAGCTCCGCCGCCCGCTCCAGCAGCCGGTCGACGCCGGCGCCGCCGATGCGGTCGACGCCGCCGCTGCCCGAGCCCGACACCATCTGGCGCTCGCCGGCGAGGGTCGAACCGGCGACCCGCCACCCGTCGCCGACGGCACCGATGCGCCAGGCGTCGGGGACGCGCACCTCGTCGAGGAACACCTCGTTGAAGTCGACCTCGCCGCCGATGTGCCGTAGCGCCCGCACCTCGACGCCCGGCGCGTGCAGGTCGACGATGAGGTAGCTGAGGCCCTTGCGCTTGGGTGCCGTCGGGTCGGTGCGCACCAGGCAGATGGCGAACTCGCTGACGTGCGCCCAGGTGGTCCACACCTTCTGGCCGGTGAGGACCCACTCGTCGCCGTCGCGCACGGCCCGGGTGGCCAACGACGCCAGGTCGGACCCGGCGCCGGGCTCGGACAGCAGCTGGCACCACCGTTCTTCGTTGCGCACGAGCGGCGGCAGGAACCGCAGCCGCTGCTCTTCGGTGCCGTGGGCGAACAGCGCCGGTGCCGCCGAGTTCAGCCCCAGCGGGTTGAGGCGACCGAGGTTGTAGGGCGCCAGCACCGCTTCGGCGGCGCGGGCCTGCTCGGCGCTGAGGTCCAGGCCGCCGTACGCGACCGGCCACGTCGCCACCACCAGACCGGAGTCGGCGAAGGCCGGATACCAGGCCTCGTAGTCGGCTCGGCTACGCACGGCCCGGATCGCTGCCCGGCCCCGGGGCGCCGCCGCACGCCACGCCTGTGGCACCGTGGCCTCCACCCAATCGGCCACGACGGCGCGGACCTCGTCGAGCGAGGACGAGCGATCCAGTGGGAGACGAGCCGCAGCGGTCATGGCAGTATTCTGTATACATTCTGCGACGTCCGCCAGCGCGCCGCATCGAGGAGCACCCGTGGGAGACGCACCAGCCATCACCGACGACGGCATCGCCCGCCTGCGCGCCCGCATCGGCGTCACGACCCCGCACCCGATGGCGCCGCACTACCTGCGCCCCAACGAGGACGCCTTCCGCCACGTGGCGGAGTCCTACGGTGACGACAACCCGCTGTGGTGCGACCCCGCCTACGCCGCCGCCAGCCGCTGGGAGGGTCCGCTCGCTCCCCCACACCTCGTCGGCGGCGACACGATGATCGGCGAGAACGAGGTCGCCCGCCTCGACGACGAGACCAAGGCGCTGCTCAAGGGCGACCCGCTGCGCGGCGTGCACGCCTTCTACGCCGGCAGCTTCCGCGAGTGGTGGCACCCGCTGCGGCCCGGTACCCGGGTGTGGCGGCGCAACGCCCTCGTCGGGGTACACGACAAGCGGTCGTCGTTCGCCGCGCGCGCCGTGCACGAGTGGACCGGCGAGGTGTTCGCCGCCGACGGCGGCCCGGTGCTGGCGGCGCAGTACCGCCTGATGATCCGCACCGAGCGGTCGAAGGCCACCGCCGCCGGCAAGTACGACGACATCGAGCTGCGGCCCTACACCGACGACGAGCTGGCGGCCATCGACGAGGTCTACGCCGGTGAGCGGGACCGCCGGCGGGGCGCGGAGCCGCGCTGGTTCGAGGACGTGGCCGTCGGCGACGAGCTCGGGCCGATCGTGAAGGGCCCGCTGCGCGTCACCGACATGGTGTGCTGGCACGTCGGCGTCGGCATGGGGCTCTACGGCGTGAAGGCGCTGCGCCTCGGCTACGACCAGCGCCAACGCGTGCCGCGCTTCTTCCGCCCGGACGACCTGAACGTCCCGGACGTGCAGCAGCGGGTGCACTGGGATCCGGAGTGGGCGCGGGCCGCCGGCAACCCCGCCATCTACGACTACGGCCGCATGCGCGAGACGTGGCTCATCCACGCCTGCACCGACTGGATGGGCGACGACGCCTGGCTGTGGAAGCTCGACTGCGAGTTCCGCCAGTTCAACTACGTCGGCGACACGCACTGGGTGCGCGGCACGGTCACCGACGTCTACCTCGCCGAGGGCGACCGGCCCGCCGTCGACGTGGAGCTGGCCGCCGTCAACCAGCGGGGCGTCACGACGACCCCCGGACATGCCACCATCCTGCTGCCCAGCCGCGAGCACGGGCCGGTGCGCCTACCCGATCCGCCCGGTGGGGCCACGACGTGCGCCGAGGCGCTCGACGCCCTGGTCGAGCGGTTCGCCGCCATGGAGGACGACGTGCAGGACCCAGCCGTGGAGGACGCAGACGCATGAAGGACTACCCCGCCACCCCCGACGGGCTGCGCGTCGACCGGGACGTCGAGGCCGGCGTGCTCCGGTTGGCGTTCGACCGGGTCGACCGGCGCAACGCCCTCACCGACGACATCGTGCTGGGGCTGATCGAGCTGATCGAGGCCGCCGGGTCCGACGAGGCGGTACGGGTCATCCACCTCGCCGGCGAGGGCGACCATTTCTGCTCCGGGTTCGACCTGTCGCTGCGCGGCAAGCCGGACACGCCGCCACGCACCGGGGCGACGCAGCGCCAGATGCGCTGGCACGTCAACCGGCTCATCCCGACCATGCTCGAGACCCAGACGCCGATCGTCGTGGCGGCCCGAGGGTGGATCATCGGGCTGGGGCTCAACATCGTCCTGGCGGCCGACTTCGCCGTCGTCGACGACGACGCCCGGTTGTGGGCGCCGTTCGTGGGCGCCGGGTTCACGCCCGACAGCGGATCGTCGTGGCTGCTCCCCCGCCTCGCCGGCGTGGCGCGGGCCAAGGACATGCTGCTGCTCGGTCGCAAGGTGTCGGGTCTGGAGGCGGCCGAATGGGGTCTGGTCCACCAGGCCGTCGAAGGTCGGGCGCTGGATACGGTTGCCGGCGACCTGGTGGCGGAGCTGGCGGCGGCGCCGACCGTGGCGCTGGGGCTGACCAAGCTGCTGATCAACCGCGGCCTCGACACCGACCTGCCCCGCCACCTCGCCGACGAGGCCTTCGCCATCGAGCTGTCGAGCCG
>JAGQTE010000423.1 GCA_020439175.1 Acidimicrobiales bacterium
ATGGCGGCGCAGGTGCACGCGTCGCAGATGGCGGTGGCCGCCACGATCGCCGCCGCCGGCGCGCCGCCCACCGCGACCGAGCTCGACGCCACGCTGGCGGCCGTCGCTGATCTGGCCGTGCCGCTCGCGGTCGAGCAGGTCGAGGCCGGCGAGCCGTACAGTCCCGCCGCCTACTTCGGACCGGCGATGGCGATGGTGTTCTTGTTCTTCACGATCGGTGCCGGCGCCCGCAGCCTCCTCGCGGAACGCAAGCTGGGGACGCTGCCTCGGGTGCGGGCCGCGCCGGTCACCGATGCGTCGATCCTGGTCGGCAAGACCTCGGCGGTCGTGCTGTTGGGGTTGGCGAGCCTGGTGATCGTCTGGCTGGTGACCACGCTGGTGTTCGGCGCCGACTGGGGGCAGCCGGCGGCCGTGCTCGCCGTCATCGTCGGGGTCGTGGTGGCCATCGCCGGCGTGTCGATCCTGGTCACCGGCGCGGCACGCACGGATGCGCAGGCGGATGGCCTGACGGCCATGGTGGCGTTCGGGCTGGCGCTGCTCGGCGGCAACTTCGTGCAGCCCGGCGCCATGCCTGACGCGATGGAGCGCCTGGCGCTGTTCACCCCGAACGGCCTTGCCCTGCGCGCCTTCACCCAGATCGGCGCTGCAGATGCCGGCGTGGCAGAGGTGGCACCGACGGTCGCAGCACTCGTCGTGTTCGGCTTGGCGGTCGGCGCCGTCGGTGTCGTGCTCGTGGGGAAGAAGGTGGCGGCGTGAGCCGGCACCGTGGGGAGTCTGGTGGCGGCGTGAGCCGGCACCGTGGGGAGTCTGGTGGCGGCGTGAGCCGGCACCGGCCGCCGAGCCGCTGGGCGGCGGTGTGGGCGATGGTGGTGGCCGACGTCATGCGCACCACCCGCGACCGCACCGGGCTGTTCTTCGTGGTGGTGCTGCCGGTGGTGATCATGGTGATCATCGGTGCGACGTTCGGCGCCAACAGCGGCAGCCTGCCGATGGCGGTCGTCGTCGCCGACGACTCGCCGCAGGCCACCGAGCTCCTCGACGCGCTCGTCGCCACGGGGTCGGTCACCGTCGAGCGCTACGACGACCTCGACGATGCGCGACGCGACGTGCGCACGGGCGCCAAGGTCGGCGTGCTCGAGATCCCTTCGGGATTCGGCGCCGTGCTCTCCGGTGACGATGGCACGGCCACGGTCGTGCTGGCGACGACCGACCCGCAGGCGGGGATGGCGCTGGCCGAGGTGGTGCAGGCCAGCACCGACGACCTCGGCGCCACCTACGCCGCCCGTCGGTTCGCCAAGGCACAGACCGATGCGTCCCCCGAACAGGTGGCGGCTGCGGTGGCGCAGGCGTCGACCACCGTGCCGACGATCGCGGTCGAGGCGACCTCGATCGGCCAGGCGCCGCTCGCCGGCAACGACAACCAGTTCGCCTACACCGCACCGTCGAACCTGGTGATGTTCGTCTTCATCAACTCGTTGACGATCGGCGGCGTGCTCATCGAGACCCGCCGCCTCGGCGTGGCCCGACGGATGGTGGCGGCGCCGGTCACGATCGGCACGGTGCTGCTCGGCTCCGGCGCCGCCCGTCTGGTGTTCGCCGTCGGCCAGTCAGCCGTGATCCTGCTCGCGGGGCGTGTGCTGTTCGGCGTCGAGTGGGGCGACACGATGGCCGTGGCTGCTGTCGTCGCCGCCTTCGCGCTGGTCGGCACCGGAGCCGGCCTGCTCGTCGGCTCGGTGGCGCGCACGCCGGAGCAGGCGCAGGGGATCGGCATCCCGCTGGCGATCGGCCTCGCCATGCTCGGCGGTGCCATGTGGCCGCTCGATGTCGTGTCCGACCCGCTGCGCTTCGTCGGCCACCTGACGCCGCACGCCTGGGCGATGGACGCGTGGGTGGCGTTGGTGTTCGAGGGTGCCGGCCTTGCCGGTGTGTGGCGCGAGGTGCTGGTGCTGTTCGGGTACGCCCTGGCGCTGTTGGGCGTGGCGCTCGTGGCGTTGCGCCACCGACTGCTCTCTGGGACGTGACCGCCTGCCGTGGTCGGCGACGGCGGTCAGCCGGTGGCGACGGTCAGCAGGTCGGTGGCGAAGAGGATCTCGCCGTCGAAGTGCTGCGCCGCCTGATCGACCCACGCGCCCTCGGTGCCGGGCAGCGGTGCCGGCACGGGATGGTTGATGACGAAGGTCCGCACCCCGGCGCGCGCCGCCGTCTGCGCCGCCTGGTCGATGTCGGAGTGGTAGTCCATCGTGTCGAGGAACCGCTGGATCGGCACGGCGGACACGAGGTCGCGGTTGAGCACCGTCTGCACGTACACGTCGGCTCCGGCGGCGAGGGCGTCGAGGCCGTCGCAGGGCACCGTGTCGCCCGACCAGCAGGCGACCCCGCCGCCGATGCTGTCATCGGCCTCGAACCGGTAGCCGATGGCGGGCTTGACCACGCCGTGGTCGACCAGGCCGGCGACGATGCGCAGGCCGCCCGCCTCGAAGCACACGCCGTCGGTGACCTCGGTGACCTCGATCGACGGTCCCTCGGTCAGGTCGTCGTGGTGGTCGATGCGGTAGCCGATGTCGGTGGCGAGCAGGTCGAGGGACCGGTCGACGTAGGTCTGCGTGCCGGGCGGCCCGATGATGCGCAACGTGCGGCCCAGCGTCATCGGCATGACCCAGAAGGTGGTGATGACGTCGTTGACGTCGGTGGTGTGGTCCGAGTGCAGGTGGGTCAGCAGGACGGCGTCGAGCTGGGGGACCGACCAGCCGGCGGCGGCGAGGCGCATCAGGACGCCGCGCCCGGCGTCGATCAGGACGCTGGCGCCGCCGGCGCGCACCAGACCGCTCGGGCCGGCGCGCTCCGCGTCGGGGATGGGGGAGCCGCTGCCGAGGATGGTGACGTCCATGGCGCCACCCTAAGTAGTGACACTCATGGTGTCAATAGTCCGATCGGCGCCACCGGTCAGTGGGCGACGAGCTCGTAGGCGAGGTGCTCGCCCAGCGTGCAGGTCGACCCGGGCGGCACGACGACGACGGTGAAGGGCTCCTCGATCAGCGCCGGGCCATCGACGGTGGCGCCGACGCCGAGGCGGGTGCCGTCGTAGGTGGGGGTGTCGACGAAGGCGTCGTCGAAGTAGGCGGGCCGGCTGCCGGTGCGGGCCTCGGCGGCGTCGGTGCAGGTGCCCGCCTCGCCGAGCCGGCCCGGCTTGGGCGTGACGCCCCGGGCGACGAGCCGGACGCCGCGCACGATCGGCTGCTGGTGCCGGAAGGCGAAGCCCCGGTCGGCCTCGTGCAGGTCGTGGAAGCGTTCGGCCAGGTCGAGCAGGTCGGCCTCGGTCAGGTCGGTGCCCTCGGGGACCGGGACGCTCATGTCGAAGTTCTGACCCTGATACGACATCTGCACGCACAGCTCGGTGGAGACGTCGGCGGGGGCGAGGCCCGTCGGCGCCAGCTCCTTGGCGGCCTCGTCGGTGACCTCGACCATCAGCTCGTGCAGCCGGGCGACGTCGACCTGTGACAGCGGCGTGACGTACGAGCGCAACAGGTCGACGACGTAGTCGGCCACGAGCACGCCGAGGGCGGAGAACGCCGGGGCGGTCTTGGGCACGAGTACGCGGCCCATGTCGAGCTCGCGCGCGATGGCCCAGGCGTGGACGGGACCGTTGCCGCCGAAGGCGATCATGGCCATGGAGCGGGCGTCGGCGCCGTAGCCGGCGAGCACCTTGCGGGTGGCGTTGGCCATGTTGGCGTTGACGATGCGCTCGATGCCCCACGCCGCCTCGACGACGTCGAGGCCCAACGGCTCGGCGACGTCGCGGGCGATGGCGGCGCGCGCGGCGTCGACGTCGAGCGCCATCCGTCCCGAGGCGAACCCGGTGGCGGGCAGGTAGCCGAGCACGGCGTCGGCGTCGGTGACGGTGGGCTGCGTGCCGCCACGCCCGTAGCAGACGGGCCCCGGCGTCGACCCGGCGGACTCGGGCCCGACGAGCAACGCGCCCTGCCGCACCCGGGCGATCGACCCGCCGCCGGCGCCGACGGACTGCACGTCGACCATCGGCATGCCGATGTAGTAGCGGTAGCGCCAGTTCCAGTCGGTCTTGATCTCGGGCTGGCCGTGGCGGACCAGGCACAGGTCATAAGAGGTGCCGCCCATGTCGGTCGACACGAAGTCGCCGGCGCCGGCTGCGGCGGCGGCCACGGTGGCGCCCATGACGCCGCCGGTCGGCCCCGACGCCAGGATCGACACGGCCCGGCGCGCCACGTAGTCGGGCGGCATGACGCCGCCGGTCGACTGCATGATCAGCAGCTGGCCGCGATAGCCCGCGGCGCGCAGCTCGGCCTCGAGGTTGGCGACGTAGCGGGCGATGGTCGGCGCCACGTAGGCGTTGACGAGCGTCGTCGACACCCGCTCGAACTCGGGGCCGCGGGCCATGACCTCGTGGCTGAGCGAGATGTGCTCGACGTCCGGCAGCTCCTCGAGGATCAGCTCGCGCGTGCGCAGCTCGTGGGCGGGGTTCACGAAGCTGAACAGGTACATGACGGCGATGGAGGTGCAGCCGAGCTGCCCCAGCCGTCGGATGCCGGCGCGCACGGCGTCCTCGTCGAGCGGGAGCAGCACCTCGCCGTCGTGGCCGACCCGCTCGGGGATGGGGATGCGGGCGCGACGGCGGGCGATCGGCGGTGGCGCCGGGTACGACGGGTCCCAGATCTGCTCCTTGTGCACCCGGCGCATCTCGATCTCGTCGCGGTGGCCCTCGGTGACGAGCAGGCCGACGGCGGCGCCGTTCATCTCGATCATCGTGTTGTCGGCGGTGGTGGTGCCGTGCACGACGAGGTCGAGCTGGTCGCACAGCTCGCCGAGGGTGAGGCCGAAGCGCTCGGCGAGCTGGCCGATGCCGATCATCACGCCTCGCGACTGGTCGTCGAGGGTCGTCGGCGTCTTGTCGAGCACGACGTCGCCGGCGGGCGTCACGCAGATGAGGTCGGTGAAGGTGCCGCCGACGTCGCAGCCGATGCGGTAGCCCATCAGTCGGATCCACCCGCCCCGTCGGTCCCGGCGTCGCGCTCGGCTCGCCGCCGGGCGCGCAGCGCCGTGGTGGCGCCGTCATCGACGGCGAGGGTCAGGTCCTCGAGCGAGCCGGTGAGCACGACGCCGTAGTCGCGCTCGGCGCCGGCGACCGACACGTACTCGTCCAGCACGTCGTCGAGCACGGCCTGCGGGTCGCGCTCGAGCGGGTCGCCCCAGCCGCCCCCGCCGCCGTAGTCGTAGTTGATCTTCTGGCCGGCGGCGATCGGCACCCAGTCGGCCGTGTGCTCGACGACGTAGGGATCGTCCGACGCCCACCGGATCGTCAGGCGGTTCGGTGCACCCGACCCGCCGCCGGCGATGCCCGGCATCGGGTACCGCATCCCGACGACGTAGGTGTAGACCTTGGCGTCGACGCGGACTTCCTTCACGTAGTGGCTGCCGCACAGGCCGCGCCACTGCCCCGGCCCGCCGGAGTCGGTGCGGTAGTCGCGGCTCCACTGGACGTGCGGGTACAGGCTCTCGTTGATCTCGGCGGTCGCCTTCCACAGGTTGCCGAAGGCGGCGGCCTGGCATCCCCAGGCGTCCATGCCCTTGGCGGCGTTGCACCAGCCGGCGTACACCTCGGCCGAGTGGTCGGTGAACGGCTGGCCCGTCGTGGGGTCGACGCCGACGATGACGGTGGGGATGCCGGTCTTGTAGACCTGCGGCACCGCCTTGTCGGGCAGCACGTGCTGCAGGGCCAGGGCGATGACCTCGCCGACCTCGGCGCCGGGGTGATGGGTGCCGGCGCTGACGGCCTTGCCGGGGGGCGGGTTGAGCACGCAGCCCTGGGGCACGGTGAGCTGGATCTGCTCGAAGAACCCCTCGTTCTTGGGGATCTCGGGGTCCATCATGGCGGCGATCTGGCCGACCGTGTATCCCCGGGTGTTGCCGAACGTCGACCACGCCTGCAGCTCCGGTCGGTCGTCGGTGCCCGTGAAGTCGATGGCCAGGCGGTCGCCGTCGATGGTGATGGCGACGTGCAGGTGGATGTCGGGGTGCCCGAGCGGATCGTGGTCGACCCAGGTGTCGGCGGCGAAGGTGCCGTCGGGCCACGACGCCACCTCCTCGCGGAAGCGCCGGGCGGCGTAGTCGATCATGTAGTCGACCGACTCCTCGACCGTCGCCGGCCCCCAGCGCTCCAGCAGGCCGCCGAGCCGCTCGACCGCCAGCTGCGCCGAGCCGATCTGGGCCCGCAGGTCGCCGATGTAGTCGGGGATGCGGTTGTTGGCCTGCATGGCGTAGAGCACGTCGCGCCGCTCCACCCCGCGGTCGACGACCTTGAGCACCGGCCACCGCACGCCCTCGCCCCAGACGTCGTTGGCGGTGACGTTGTAGCCCCCGGGCACGGCGCCGCCGGTGTCGCCGTGATGGCACTGGATGGAGGCGATCAGCACCATGCGGCGCCCGCCGGTGGCCGGGTCGTCGGCGAACACCGGGGCGAAGACGTTGTAGTCGGGCAGGTGGCCGCCCCCGTGGTACGGGTCGTTGGCGACGAACACGTCGCCCTCGCGGAACTCGTCGGCCCCGAGGAAGTCGAGGGCGAAGCGCACGGGCAGGGTCGAGGTGAGCATGAACTGGGGGATGCCGACCGACAGGGCGGCGAGGCGTCCGCTGGCGTCGAGGATCGTCGCGTTGCGCTCGTTCGACTGGTTGAGGATCGGCGTCGTGGCGGTGCGCGAGACGTAGGTCGCCATCTCGAAGCAGACCGTCTCCATGGCGCCGCGCACGACCTCGGCGGTGACCGGGTCGACGTCGGGGTGGGTGCGCAGCCGGGGGCGACTGCGCGCCAGCTCGTAGAGGTCGACGTGCATCGTGACCTTCCCCCATCTCGTCGGAAACGCTTCGGTCGTCGGACCGTCGGCGGCGTCGGCACAAACCTGACGCCCGTGTCAGTATTGTACCGATTCGATCCCGATGCCAGGAGGGGAGCACGAATGTCGCAGGGGCGAGCGTTCAAGGACATCCGCGGCGGGGGTACCGGCGAGGCCGTGCCGGTCGAGGCGTTCATGGCCGAGCTCGAGGCCATCCGCGACCGGGTCTGCGTCGACCGCAACCGGGTGTGGCAGCACGTCGCCGACGGGACCCTGTCGGTGCCGTACCTCGAGCGGTACTGCAAGGAGTACTACTTCCTCGGCGTGCAGTACACGGCCGAGTTCGGCTCGCTGGTGTCCAACGCCCCGGACTTCGACGCCCTCGACCTCGGCTCGTCCGAGCACTTCGAGCACTGGATCCAGAACCTGTGCGACGAGACCGGTTACGCCGGCGACCGCAACCACGTCGACATGAAGGTCGAGTGGGCGCGGGCGATGGGCATCCCCGACGCCGACCTCGTGGCCTACGTGCCGCTGCCCGAGACGATCGGCATGGTGCTCAGCACCCGCTTCTACATGCGGCGCTCCTACGAGGAGGGCCTGGCCACCTTCGGGTGGGCGGGGGAGCGCTTCGCCGCCGGCACCGGCTACGCCAAGCTCATGTACGAGGGCATGCGGGATCACTACGGGATGGACATCGAGAACTTCAAGGTCCACGCCTACGCCGAGGCCGACCACGGCGACGCCGCCGACTACCTGCTCCGCCAGGTCGTGACCACCCCGCTGGTGCAGCACCGGGTGCGCACGGCGGTCGAGTACGTCTTCTCGCTGCGCAACGCCCGCGCCGTGGCGCTCAACCGCTGGCTCGACGAGCCCGGCGCGCTGCGCTGAGGCAGAGCCCCTGAGGCAGAGCCGCGGAGGCGCTGCTCAGCTGCTCATCGGCTGGCGCGACCAGGCGGCGGCGATGATCGACGTCCCCTGGTGGATGTGGGTGAGCTGGTTCGGGCTGGGGTTGCCCGGCCGGCGGCGCCAGATCGTCAGCGCCAGCGGCGCCGTCAGCTCGCCGAGCTGCACCGGCTCGGCCCACACTGCGGCGTATCCGGCCGCGGCCGCCGCCGTCGCCACCTCGGGTGGCAGCTGGGTGAGGTCGGGGTGCAGCTGGCGGATGTCGGTGTCGATGGCGGTGCGCCACGGGCCGTCGTCGGCGACGCAGCTCGGGGGCACGTCCGTGCTGCCCACGACGCGGCAGGTGTGGTCACCCACCTCGACCAGCACGGCATCGCCCATCACCGGTGCGCCGCGCATCGCCCGCACGACGTGGCGGGCGACGTCGTCGACCGAGGCGCTCAGCGCGAACGCCTCGACCGCCTCACCGAGCGACACCGCCGCCGACTCGTTGGTGATGAGGCAGACGATGCCGCCGATCTCGGGGTCGTCGAAGCGGTTCTCCGCCCACAGGTCGGCGCTGCGGACGGTGCCGTCGGGGCCCTTGAAGGCGATGCGCAGCGGGCCCATGGTCACGCCGGCGTAGTCGTCGGCCATGGCGACGCTGGCGGCGTAGACCCAGGCGAAGTCCTCGGTCACGTACTGGAGCACCGACGACC
>JAGQTE010000424.1 GCA_020439175.1 Acidimicrobiales bacterium
CATCACAACGGCGACCACTGCTTCGGGAACCAGCTGGTGACCGGCGCCGAGATCATCGCCCACCGTGGTTGCGCCGAGCGGTTCGGCACCGACGCGCCGCCCGAGCTGCTGGCATCGCTCGCCACCGCCGACGACCTGCCGGCCCACCTGGCGGCGTTCGCCGAAGCGCTGCGGGCCTTCGACTTCGCCGGCATCGAGCTGACCCCACCGACCACGATCATCGACGGCGACACCACGATCGATCTCGGTGACCGCGCCGTCGAGCTGCTCTACGTCGGTCCGGCCCACACCGAGGGCGACGTGGCCGTGTGGCTCGAGGACGACGGCGTGCTGTTCACGGGCGACGTGCTGTTCCACCGCTGCGCGCCGATCGGTTGGGAGGGCAGCTTCGCCACCTGGATCGAGGCCCTGGAGCGCCTGGCCGCGCTGGAGCCGGCCGTGGTGGTGCCGGGCCACGGCCCGCTCACCGACGTCGGCGGCCTGCTCGACCTGCGCGACTACCTGGTGTACGTCCGCGCCGAGGCCCGCACGCACTTCGATGCCGGGCTCGACGTCTACACGGCGGCGACGAAGATCGACCTTGCGCCGTTCCCGGGCTGGTCCGAGCACGAGCGCATCGTGTTCCAGGTCGATCGCGCCTACCGCGAGTTCCGCGGCGAGCCGTGGGACGCCCCGTTCGACGCCATCCGCCTGCTCGGCGACGTCGGCCGTCTGCGGGCCGTGCTCGAGCAGTCCTAGGGCGTCGAGACCGGGGGCGCCGTCGTCGGTGGCGGGGCGGTCGTCGGCGGTGCCGTCGTCGGCGGCACCGTGGTGGGCGGCTCGGCGGTCGTCGGCGGTGCCGTGGTCGGCGCCACGTCGGTGGTGGGCGGCGCCACGCCGGTGGTGCTGGTGACGCCGCCCCCACCGCCAGTTGTCGTCGTGTAGCCGGAGCCGTAGCCCGACCCGTACCCCGAGCTGTAGCCGGAGCCGGAGCCCGAGCTGCGCGGCTGGTAGGTGGTCGCCGTCGAGCCCCGGTTCTCGGGTGCCTCTTCGAGGTCGGGATCGACCGTCTGCGCCTCGCGCGCCGGATCCTGCGGGAACTCGTCGTTGAGCCAGCGCAGCACGTCGGAGGCTGCCTGCTCGCCGAGGCGCGACAGGCGCGTGGCGGTGCCCTGGTCGAAGCCGTGCCCGCCGCCCTCGATGAAGATCTGCTCGCAGTCCTGGCCGGCGGCGACGATGGCGTCGCAGAACGCCTGCATCTGGGCGTCGATGACCTCCCAGTCCTCGGTGCCCGACACGAGCAGCGCTGGGCCCTCGACGTCGGCGGCCCGGGCGATGGCGTCGGCCTTGGCCCACCGTTCGAGCACGGTGTCGACCTGGGACTCCTCGGGGCCGCCGTAGTACTGAGCGGCGTTCTCCATCGAGCCGTCGTAGGGGTGGTAGAAGCCGACGAAGCCGTCGACGACCGTCGAGATGTCCGGGTACAGCTCGTCGCCGGCGAACCAGGGTTCGTCGCCCGACACGTAGGCGACCGACCCGATGCGGGCGCCGGCGGAGTGGCCCTGCACGACGATGCGGTCCTTGCGGATGCCCAGGGCGTTGCCGGTGCCGCGCACGTACTGGACGGCGGCCATCAGGTCCTGCTCGGGCAGCGGGAACACCGGGCTCTCGACGCCCGGCGTGAACAGCTGGTACGACGGGGTGAAGGTGACGTAGCCCTCGGCGAGCAGTCGGTCGGCCCACGGGCGCATCCCGTGCCACGAGCCGCTGTAGCCGCCGCCGCCGTGGACGACGAGCACGGCCACATCGCGCTGGTTCGCCTCCGGGCGGCACAGCTCGCCCTCCTGCTCGGTGGTGGCCGTCGGTGGGGTGTAGGTCACGATGGCGCACTCACCGGGTGCGACGCCGGGATCGTCCAGGGCGTCGGGCTCGGGCGGCGGGGGCGGCGGGATGGTCCGCCCCGACGGCGTGGTGCCGACGGTGGTCTGTTCGTCGGGCGCGGTCTGCTCGGACTCTGCGGCCGAGCAGGCGGCGGCTCCGAGGGTGACGAGCGCGGCGACGGCGCAGATCCGGCGGACAGACATGAGCCCTTCAGTCTTGACGCTCGACGGCGACCAGACCAGTCAGGGCGGCGCGATCGACCTTCTGCATGGCCGTGAGCGGCAGCTCGTCGAGCACCATGACGGCCTCGGGCAGCTTGTAGGACGTGAGCCGCTCGCCGCCGAAGGCGCGCAGGTCGTCGAGCGTCGGCGAGGCCGCCGGATCGGCCGGGACCACCATCGCCACGCCGATCTCGCCCATGACGTCGTCGGGGCGGGGCACGACGGCGAGGTCGGCCACCGCCGGGTGTGACCGCAGCACGGCCTCGACCTCGGCGGGGTAGACGTTGTAGCCGCCCCGGATGTACATCTCCTTGGCCCGGCCCGCCATGTGCAGCAGGCCGCGCTCGTCGACGTAGCCGAGGTCGCCCGAGTGCAGCCAGCCGTGGCGCAGCGTCTCGGCGGTGGCCTGGGGGTCGCGCCAGTAGCCACGCATCATGGCCGAGGACCGCAGCACGATCTCGCCGACCTCGCCGGTGGGGACGGGGCGATCGTCGGCGTCGCGCAGCTCGATGGCGACGTCGCCGCGCGGTCGGCCGACGGTCAGCAGCGCCTCGTCGTCGTCGGCGTCGAAGGCGGTGGCGGTGCCGACGCCGCCGGACTCCGTCGACGAGTACCGGATGGAGTAGGCGGCACCGAAGCGCCGGCGCGCCTCGGCGACGAGCGCCGGTGGCGACAGCGCCCCGCCCATGATGATCGCCTTGACCGACGACAGGTCGTAGGCGTCGAAGTCGGGGACGCGCAGCAGCAGCGCCACCTGCGGGGCGACGCCCCCGATCGCCGCCATGCGGTGGGTGCTGACGAGGCGCAGCACGTCGGCGGCGCGCCAGCGGGGGAGGAGGTACGTCGTCAGCCCTCGCTGGAGGTACCACGGCAGCTTGGTCATGAACCCGACGTGGGCGAACTGCGTCGAGCCGTACTGGGCGGCGCCGCGGTCGTCGGGGTCGGGCCAGTCGGCGATGCCGTCGAAGCGGGCGATGGCGGCGAGCTCGCGGTTGCCGAACATCGCCCCCTTGGGTCGTCCGGTGGTGCCGGACGTGAACACGACGGCGACGAGCCGCTCGGGGTCGGCGGGGTCGGCCAGCGCCGGCGCCGCAGGCGCCGCGGCGCCCTCGGCCTCGAGGGCGGCGAAGGTGGTGGGGTCGACGACCAGTGACGCCGCCGCCACCTCGAGCACGGCAGCCTGTTCGGCGGCGGTGTAGCGGGGGTTGACCCCGGCCGTGACCGCACCGACCTTGGCGGCGGCGGCGTAGGCGATGACGTAGGTGAGGTCCGACGCCACGGTCAGCGCCACCAGGTCCCCGTCGCCGATGCCGCGCGCCGCCAGCGCTGCGGCGACGACGTCGCTGCGCCGGTCGAGGTCGGCGTAGGTGAGCGTCGGACCGTCGTCGACGACGAAGGCGGGGCGGTCGCCGAAGCGGCGGGCGGCCTCGGGGACGATGACGGCGAGGGTCACCCGGGTGGTTCTAGTCGACCCCGAGGACCAGGGTCCCGTTGGAGCAGAACCAGCCCCCGGTGCCGCTGGCGACGGCCAGCTTGGCGTTCGGCACCTGGCGCTCGGCCGGGATCGGCTCGCCGTTCTCGGCGATCGCCGTGCCGCCGGCGTAGTCGCCGCGCAGCTGGCGGGTGGCCTCGACGAGCAGGAACAGGCCGCGCATGCCGGGGTGGCAGGCGGAGAGGCCGCCGCCGTCGGGGTTGGTCGGCAGGGCGCCCCCGAGGCGCAGCTTGCCGTCCTCGACGAACGGGCCGCCCTCGCCCTTCTCGCAGAACCCGAGGTCCTCGAGCGTCGCCATCTCCATGAAGGTGAAGGCGTCGTAGATGCAGGCGAGGTCCATCTCGTCGGGTGAGACGCCGGCCCGGGCGAACGCCTGCTGGCCGGCGACGGCGGCGGGGCCGGTGGTGAAGTCGTCCCACTCGCTCATCGTGACGTGGCTGACGGCGTGGCCGTGGCCGAGCACCCAGACCGGCTCGGTGGCGCAGTCGGCGATGCGGTCCTCGGCGGCGAGGACGATGGCGCAGCCGCCGTCGGAGCGGATGCAGCACTGGTACTTGGTGAACGGGTCGGCCATGATCCGGCCGTTGAGGACCTCGTCGACGCTCAGCGGCTCCTGGTAGTAGGCGACCGGGTTGTACTGGGCGTTGTAGCGGGCGGCGACGGCGATCTCGGCCAGCTGCTCGAGGGTGGTGCCGTACTCGTACATGTGGCGCCGGGTCGACATGGCGTACTTGGCGATGAGGGTGTGCCCGTAGGCGACCTCGTACTGGACGGGGCCCCGGTTGCCGTAGCTGAGGTTGGCGCGGCGGAAGCCGCGCTTGAGGTCGGCGCGGGTGGTCGATCCGTAGACGAGCACGACGACGTCGGCGTGGCCCATGGCGATGGCGTCGGCGGCATGGCAGGCCATGACCTCCCACGTGCCGCCGCCGACCTGGGTGGAGTCGACCCAATGGGGGCGCAGGCCGAGGTACTCGGCGACGTCGATCGGTTGCAGGGTGCCGAGGCCGTTGGAGCAGAAGCCGTCGACGTCGTGCTTGGTCAGGCCGGCGTCGGCCACCGCACGCTGCACCGCCTGGGCGTGGAGGTGGTAGTTGGTCTTGTCGTCGACCCGACCGGTGTCCGACAGCGCTGCTCCGACGATGGCGACCCTGCGTGGCATGGCGGAAACTATGACACGGGCGTCAGGTTTCAGTCGAGCCAGCGGCTGATGGACTCGACGATGCAGGCGGGGCGGTCGCCGCCCTCGATCTCGACGGTGATGGTCATGGTGGTCTGCACGCCGCCGTGGACCTCGTCGACGGCGGTCAGCTCGGCGCCGGCCCGGAGGCGGGAGCCGACGGGGACCGGTGCCGGGAAGCGGATCTTGTTCACGCCGTAGTTCACGCCCATCGACACGCCGCGGACCTCGACGATCTGGGGGAGGAAGAGGTTGGTGAGCGACACCGTGAGGTAGCCGTGGGCGATGGTGGTGCCGAACGGCCCGTCGGCGGCACGCTCGGGGTCGACGTGGATCCACTGGTGGTCGCCGGTGGCGTCGGCGAACAGGTCGATGCGGGCCTGGTCGATCTCGAGCCAGTCGCTGTAGCCGAGGTGGGTGCCGGCGGCGGCGCGCACGGCGTCGGTGCCTTCGAGGACGGTTGCTGCCATAGGCGTGCACGCTAGCGAGGGATCTGACGCCCCGTCAGGTCCACCGCTAGCCTGTGCGGCGATGGATCTGCGCTTCACGCCCGAGGAGGAGGCCTTCCGCAAGGAGGCCCGCGCCTACCTGGACGACCTGCTCGCCGGCGAGTTCGCCGTGATCAAGGGGCGCGGCGGGCCGGGCGACGAGCACTCGTTCTTCGACGAGCGCCTGGCGTGGGAGCGGCGCCTGGGTGCGGACGGCTGGACGTGCGTGGGGTGGCCGGCGGAGCACGGCGGCAAGGGCCTGCCGATCGACCTCCAGGTGATCTGGTACGAGGAGTACGCCCGTGCCGGGGGGCCGGGCCGGCTGGGCCACATCGGCGAGGGGCTGATCGGGCCGACGCTGATCCACTTCGGCTCGCCCGAGCAACAGCAGCGGTTCCTGCCGCAGATCCGGTTGGGGACCGAGCTGTGGTGCCAGGGCTACAGCGAGCCGAACGCCGGCAGCGACCTGGCCAACATCCAGACCAAGGCCGAGCTCGACGGCGACGAGTGGGTGATCAACGGGCAGAAGGTGTGGACGTCGCTGGCGCACTGGAGCGACTGGTGCTTCGTGCTGGCGCGCACCGATCGGGAGGCGCCCAAGCACAAGGGCATCTCGTTCCTGCTGATCCGCATGGACGCGCCGGGCATCGACACGGTGCCGATCGTGCAGCTGACGGGGACCGAGGAGTTCAACGAGGTCTTCTTCTCCGACGCCCGCACGCCGGCCGATCTCGTCGTCGGCGGGGTCAACAACGGGTGGAAGGTGGCGATGGGGCTGCTCAGCTTCGAGCGGGGCGCGTCGACGCTGGCGCAGCAGTTCGCCTTCCAGCGGGAGTTCGCCGAGGTGCTGGAGGCGGCGAAGGCGACCGGGCGCGATCGGGACCCGATGTGGCGGCAGCGGCTGGCATCGCTGCACAGCCGGCTCGAGATCATGCGCTGGAACACGCTACGCATGTTGACCAAGGCCGACCGGCCGGAACTCTCGGACGAGGCCTACATCGGCAAGCTCTACTGGGCGACGCTGCACCGGGACCTGGGCGAGGCCTACCAGGACATCCTCGGTGAGGCGGGCCTGCTCTGCGACGAGGGCCCGTACGAGCTGAGCGCGGCGCAGCGGCTGTTCATGTTCACCCGCAGCGACACCATCTACGGCGGCTCGAACCAGATCC
This sequence comes from Acidimicrobiales bacterium, assembly GCA_020439175.1. Lineage (GTDB taxonomy): Bacteria > Actinomycetota > Acidimicrobiia > Acidimicrobiales > Acidimicrobilacustridaceae > JAGQTE01. The sequence goes on from JAGQTE010000424.1 coordinate 6,408, forward strand.
AGCGCAACATCATCGGCGAGCGGGCGCTGGGCCTGCCCGCCGAGCCCAAGGTCTGAGCTACTCGGCGCGACCTCAGGAGGCGAGGCTCAGCCAGTGCGCCAGCAACAGGTCGTGCGCCCAGGTGGTCAGGCGGTCGCCGCAGGCTCGGAAGCGTCGATCGGGGTCGACGGGCGGCGGCGGGGGGAGCTGGGTGGGCGGACATCGCTCGGCCCGACCGACGACGCTGCCGTCCGGCCGGATGAACACCAGAGCGCCGGGAGCGCCGGTGATCTGCCAGCCGGGCTTGTGGATGAGGGTGTGGTGCAGCTGGCACAGGCAGATGAGGTTGTCGAGGCGCGTGGCGCCGCCGGCGGCGTGGTGATCGACGTGGTGGAGCTTGAGCCACCGGGTGCGGTTGCAGCCGGGGAAGCAGCAGGTGCGGTCGCGGACGAAGGCGGCGGCACGCTGGCCCGGCCCGGCCACGCGGTGCTCGCGGGTGACGCCTTCGGGATCGAGGTCGTTGGTGATGACGGCACGCCAGGCGGCGTCGCAGGCCATGCGTCGGGCCGTCTCGGGGTCGAGCGCGTCGCCGTCGTGCAGGCGGGCGGCCTGGTTGACCCAGCCGGCCTCGACGTCGGCCTTGTCGAGGTGCACGATCGCCTGGTGCGACGACGGCACGAGCCCATCGGCCCGCCCGCCGGCGACGTGCGAGAGGTAGCCGGCGAACACGTTGGCCAGCGCCTCGGCCCGGCTCAGCAGGCGCGTCTCGTCTGGGCGGGCGCCATCGACGGCCTCGGCCTGGGCCCGTAGGCGACGGTCGGCGTCGATCTCTCCGGAGATGGCCGAGCAGATGGTGGCGCCGAGCTCGGGGCCCACGTCGCCGCCGAAGCGGTAGCGGCCGTCGTCGTCGGTATGGCCCCAGAAGTCGTCGGGCCGATCGAGCGGGTCGAGCGGCGGGTCGCGATCGGGCTCGGGCGTTGGTGCGACGCGCTGGTAGGAGCGGATGACCTTGCGCAGCTGTGCACCCGACGCCACGGACGCCGCCTCGAGCAGCGCGCCTTCGTTGGCCGGCGTGGCGACGCGGACCATGGCTTCGACGATGCCCTCGGACACCGCACCGGCGGCGAACGCGTCGGCGATCTGCGGGAGCTCGGCCAACGAGGTGCCGATGCGCACGGCGCGTGCCGCCTCCGCGGGCATGACCCCGGTGGCGAGGCAGAGCCACTGGCGCGAGGTGCAGCCGGCAGGGGTGGCGTCGGCGGCGATCTGTGCGGCCACCTGGGCGTACTCGGCCTGCAACACCGAGATCTGCGTCGCCAGCAGCCGCGCCCGATCAGCCAAGGCCTCGACCACCTCGTCGCCGGAGGTTTCTGCGGCGGCGCTGGGAGCAGTGGTGGAAGCGAACACGTGTTCCACTATGGACCCCTGCCAGCGCCGATGCAAGCGTTTCCGGCACCTTTCTGGTGCACAGCAGCAGAAGAATGTGCGAACGCGCCAGCGCGACCCAGAACCTGACGACCCGTCAGGAGACGGAGTACCGTGCACCCATGCCAGCACGCACCCCTGACTACGTCCCCGGCCACGCCCTGCTCGAGGGGCGCACCGTCGTCGTGACCGCAGCCGCCGGCACAGGCATCGGCTACGCCGTGGCCAGGCGGGCGGCCGAGGAGGGGGCGGTCGTGCTCATCTCCGACATCCACGAGCGGCGCCTCGGCGAGGCGGCCGACCGGCTCGAGGCCGAGACGGGGCAGCGGCCGGTGACCCAGATCTGCAACGTCACAGACGAGGGCGATGTGCAGGCGCTGTTCGCCACCGCCGTCGCCGAGCTGGGACGCATCGACGTGCTGATGAACAACGCCGGCCTGGGCGGCACCGCCAACCTCGTCGACATGACCGACGAGCAGTGGTCGAGCGTCGTCGACGTCACCCTCAACGGCACCATGCGGGCCACCCGTGCCGCCATGCGGCTGATGACCGAGCAGGGCGGTGGGGTGATCGTGAACAACGCCTCGGTCGTCGGGTGGCGGGCCCAGGAGGGCCAATGCCACTACGCCGCCGCCAAAGCGGGGGTCATGGCGCTGACCCGGTGCGCCGCCATCGAGGGCGCGCCGCACAACATCCGCATCAACGCCGTGGCGCCGAGCCTGGCGATGCACCCGTTCCTGGCGAAGGTGACCACCGACGAGCTGCTCGCCGAGCTGACCCAGCGTGAGGCGTTCGGTCGAGCCGCCGAGCCGTGGGAGGTGGCCAACGTCATGGTGTTCCTCGCCAGCGACTACTCGTCGTACATGACGGGCGAGATCGTGTCGGTCAGCTCCCAGCATCCCTGAGTACGCTGCCGCCATCGCCGAAGCACCGGGGGAGTCCGCCGACGATCGCGCCGCCGCCGCAGCAGCGCTGGACCGCTTGACCGCGGCCTGTCCGTCGTTCCTCGGTGCCACGGCGCTGTTCGACTACGTCGCCTGGCAGGAGGACGAGGGCCAGGCCGACACGTACACCCGCCTGGGCGCCTTCGCCCATCACCTGGTCGACCTGCTGGCGCGCAACGACACCGACGAGCTCATCGGCGCCTTCCGGGAGCTGGAGCAGCTGCTGGTCGAGCGCAGCGCCGACGGGGACGACGCCGGCGAGCTCGACGCCGTGGTGCGGATGGGCGTGATCGAGAGCCTCCAGAACATCTGCTCGCACGACGACGTGATGGTCGACGAGGAGCGGTTCCATCTGCTGTGCGGCCCCGAGACGGCCGAGATCTGGAACGAGGTCGACCAGGTCTGGACCGACGCCGCCCGCCGCCCGTCGCCGGTGCCGCGGCCGACCGAGGCCGAGTACCTCGACATCGCCGATCCGGACGTGCGGCTCTACCTGCGCATCCATCGGCGCAAGGCCGACGACGGCACGCTCATCAGTGCCTCGGACGTGCTGCGCCTCGAGACCTTCGTCGCCGACATCACGTACACGTCGAAGCGGGCGTATCGCAAGGCACTGGTCAGCTCGGCGCTGTTCGGTCTGGCGATCGCCGTGGCCGTGGCGTTCCTGTTGGTCAACCGGGGCGGTTGAGCGGGCCTCAGCGGGCGACGATGACGCTCGAGCCGTGGCCGAACAGGCCCTGGTTGGCGGTGATGCCGACGGCGGCGCCCTCGACCTGACGGCCGGTCGCCTGCCCGCGCAGCTGCCAGGTCAGCTCGCACACCTGCGCCAGCGCCTGGGCGGGGATGGCCTCGCCGAAGCTGGCCAGGCCGCCGCTGGGGTTGACGGGGATGCGGCCGCCGACGGTGGTGTCGCCGTCGCGGATCAGCCGCTCCGCCTCGCCCTGCTTGCACAGGCCGATGTTCTCGTACCAGTCGAGCTCGAGCGCGGTGGACAGGTCGTACACCTCGGCGAGGTCGAGGTCCTCCGGCCCGAGGCCTGCCTCCTCGTAGGCGGCGTGGGCGATGGCGTCCTTGAACCCGATCTCGGGCGGGGCGACCGTCGCCGACGAGTCGGTCGAGAAGTTCGGCATCTCGATGACGGTCTGCGGGAAGGTCGGCGTGACGGTGGAGATGGCGGCGATGCGCACCGGGTTGGTGGTGTGGCGCTTGGCGTACTCCATCGACGACAGCACGATGGCGGCGCCGCCGTCGGAGGTGGCGCAGATGTCGAGCAGCCGCAGCGGGTCGGCGACGGTGGGCGACGACATGACCTCCTCCACCGTCACCTCCTTGCGGTAACGGGCGTTGGGGTTGGCCAGGCCGTGGCGGGCGTTCTTGACCTTCACCTGGGCGAAGTCCTGGCGCGTCGCCCCGTAGAGCTCCATGCGCCGGCGGGCGTAGAGGGCGAAGTACGTCGGGTTGGTGGCGCCGAGCAGGCGGAAGCGCAGCCAGTCCGGGTCGTCGGGGCGGTCGCCGCCGACGGGGGCGAAGAAGCCCTTGGGCGTCGTGTCGGCGCCGACGACGAGCGCCACGTCGCAGAACCCGGCGAGGATCTGGGCGCGGGCGATGTTGAGCGCCTGGGCGCCCGAGGCGCAGGCGGCGTAGCACGAGGCCACCCGGTTGCCCTGCCAGCCCAGCGCCTGGCTGAACGTGGCGCCGGCGATGAAGCCGGGGTAGCCGTTGCGGATCGTGTCCGCGCCGGCGACGTACTCGATGTCCGACCACGCCAGACCGGCGTCGGCCAGCGCGTCGTTGGCGGCGGCCACCCCGTACTCGACGAAGTTGCGGCCCCACTTGCCCCACGGGTGCATGCCCACCCCGAGCACGGCGACGTCGTGTGCGCCCATCAGTCGACCACCTTCCACTTCCACACGAGGTACTCGTGCTCGTCGTCCTCGTAGAGCGTGTCGATGACCAGCTCGACCGGCGTGCCGGCAGCCAGGTCGTCGACGGTCGTGTCGCCGGCCAGCTGACCGAGCACGACGATGCCCTCGTTGGCGAGCTCGACGGCGGCGAGCGTGTACGGCTCGAACTCGCCCGTCGGCGAGATGTACGGCGGCGGCGGCTCGTAGCAGGAGTTGGTGAAGCTCCACACCGTGCCCGTGCGGCTCAGCTCGACCTCGTCGAACGTCGTGCTGGGGCAGGCCGGGTTGGCGCAGAAGGCGCTGGCCCGGGGGAAGGCGTAGGTGCCGCAGCCGGTGCACCGGGTGCCGAGCAGCGCGGGGCGCTCGGGGTCCGTGGTGAACCAGCCCTCGATCGCGGGGACCTGGGTCTTGGTCATCCGAGCACGGTACCGCGCCCGACCAAGATCTGACGAGTCGTCAGGCCACGTGGTCGAGGGCCTGGGCGATCTGTGACGGCTCCCGATGGTGGCCGAGCGACACGAGCTGCTGGCGGGCGAGCTCGAGCAGCGGCGTGGCCACGGCGGTGAAGCCCTGCGACCAGGCGAGGCGGCCCTCGTGCATCACGGCCTGGGCGGCGCCCGGCAGGTAGGCGCCGCCCTCGAAGCCGGCGCGCGCCTCGCGGCACAGCTCGACGGCGTCGTCGAAGCGGCGCTGGGCCCAGAACAGCACGCTCAGCGACAGGTCGAGCTGGGCCTTCCAGTAGGGGTCGGTGGTGTCGCTGACGGCGGCGGCGCCCGGGTAGATCAGCCGCTCGGCGGTCACGGGGTCACCGGTCTCGGCGGCGAACCGGCTCAGCGTGAGCGCCCCGGCGGCGGTCACGGTGTCGGCCCAGGCGCCCGAGGAGCCGGCGGAGCGCCGGGACAGCACCCTGGTCAGGTTGTCGAACAGCGCGATGCCCTCACCGAGCCGGCCCTGGGTGCCCAACAGGACGGACCGGTCCACATCGACGAGCATCCGTGCGAAGCGCGAGCGCATGCGCTCGCTCAACGACGCTGCCGCGTTGAGGACCTGGTGGGCCAGCTCGTGCTCGCCCCGGACGGCGGAGACGGCGGCGTGGGTGCGCAGCCCGGCCAGGCGGGCGACGGCGCCGTGGGTCGGCTCCTGCAGCGTCGATGCCAGCGCGTGCGCCTCGTCGTAGCGGCCGACGACGAGCAGCAGCTGCATCAGCTCCATGCGGAACGGGTCGATCGGGCCCAGCGCCTTGTCGAGGCCGGAGGCGGCGGCGTCCCCGTCGGGCTCGTCGATCAGGTGGTCGGCGAGCGAGATCCCCTGGCTCAGGTACCGGATGGCCTCGCCGGGCGGCACGAGATCGGGGCGCATGCCCATGGTCGATCCCTGCAGCACGATGACGGCCGGCACCAGGAACCTCGACCACGGCGCCTCGGCGAGCGTCACCGCCAGGTCGTCGCCGTCGCGCAGGACCGTCGTGGCGTCGCGGCGGAGGTAGGCCTCCCGGTAGGCGTCGAACGCGGCGTTGGCGACGGGCACCGCTTCGTTCTAGCGGATCATCGCAGGTCTGCGGCCGCCAGGAACGGGGGTGCCTCGCCACCGCCGTGCACGGCGAGGTTGGCGCCCGACACGTGACGGGCGAGCGGGGAGGCGAGGTACAGGCAGGCGTCGCCGATGTCGGTGGGCGAGGCCAGGCGGCCGAGCGGCACCGTCGCGGCCACCCGGGCGACGCCGGCGTCGTCGCCGTAGTGCAGTTCGGCCTGCTCGGTGAGGATGTAGCCGCCCGACACCACGTTCACACGGACCTTCGGCGCCCACTCGATGGCCAGCGACTGGGACAGGTTCAGCAGGCCTGCCTTGGCGGCGCCGTAGGCGGCGCTCCACGGGCTGGGCCGCAGCCCCGAGAGCGAGCCGATGTTGATGATCGAACCGCCGGTGTCCTGGTCCTGCATCACGGCGTTGGCGGCCTGGGACAGGTAGAGCGGGGCCAGCAGGTTGAGCTTGACGATCGACTCGGAGAAGCGGGGCGATGCGCTGGCGGCTTCGGCCATCGGCGAGCCGCCGGCGTTGTTGACCAGCACGTCGATGCGGCCGTGCGCCTCGGTGGCGGCGGCGATCACGGCGGCGGTCTGGTCGGGGTCGCGGATGTCGGCGGCCACGAAGGAGGCGGACCGGTCACCCCACGCCAGCGGCGTCTCGGGGGCGTTGCGGGCCGTGACCACCACATGGGCACCCGCTTCGAGGAACCGCTCGGTGATGCCCCGGCCGACGCCCTTGGTGCCGCCGGTGACGATCACGACCCGGTCGGTCAGGTCGAGGGCGGTGGCGAGGGGGGCGGGGGCGGAATCGGCCATGGTCACCATCGTGGCATAACGTGTCCTGACGCCCCATCAGACACGCGCGCCAGCGCGCCGAGAACGGAG
>JAGQTE010000425.1 GCA_020439175.1 Acidimicrobiales bacterium
ACACCTGTGGCCATACTGGGCCCAAGGTCGTTGTCGTCGGCGCGTCCGAGGATCTGGGCGTCGGAGCACATCTGGGCGGTCATGGGTTCGTCTCCTGGGATGAGGTGGTGGTCGGGGTGGCGGCTGGGTTGGCGGGTGGGTTGGCGGTCGGGTTGGCGGGCGGGTTCATGGCGGCGACGACGCGGGCGACGACCTGCTCCCACGACGCGGTGTCGGGGTGCTTGACGTCGATGGCGCCGTAGAGGAGGAAGCCGAGGCCGACGGCGTGGGCGAAGTGCACGATGGCCTGGGTGTCGACGTCGGTGTCGATCATGCCGGCGTCCTTGCCGGCGTCGATGAGGTCGGCGAGGCGGGCCCGCCGGTCGTCGAACTGCGAGCGCAGCATGGCGGCGACGTCGGGGTCGCGCCGGGCGGCGACGAACGCCTCGAGCAGCAGCGTCGAGGCGTCGTCGTTGCGGTTGCGCTCGACGAGGTGCCCGCCGACGGTGTTGAGGATGTCGGCGGCGTCGCCCTCGAAGCCGTGCTCGGCGAAGAGCTGGTCGAACTCGTCGGGGGTCGAGGCCTTGATGGCGGCGGCGAGCAGCTCGGCCTTGCCGGAGAAGCGGCTGTAGATGGCACCGGTCGTCAACCCCGCTCGCCGGGCGATCTCGGCCACGCCGGCGCGGTCGTAGCCCTTCTCGGCGAACACCTCGGCGGCGGCGACGAGCAGCCGACGGCCGGTGTCGTCCGGCCTGGCGCTCACGTCCTGCTCGCTGCTGTCCGGCGCGCCCGCATCGGCGGCCGGATCCCCCTCGGTCACGCCGCCATAATAACGGTCATTATCGCCCCGTCAACCCCCACCGAAATCGGGCTGGAACCTCCGGCATCTCGGAGTCCTCATCCCAATGTGGAGGGGTCCACGAGTGTCAGGCCACGACGACCTCGTCGGGTGCGACGAACGTCAGATCGACGTTCCAGCAGGTCGGCTCGCAGTCGGGCCCGTTGGGTTGCCACAGCTGCACGTCGTCCTCGGCGAGCTCGACGGTGCCGGCCAGACGCACCTCGCCGTCGACCAGCACCTCAACTCGCAGATCCTGGGGCGGGTGTTCCGGGAACGCGCTCTGCACGGCGAAGACGGTCGGGGACGGCGGCTCGGCGCCAGCAGGCATGCGCAGCGTGCTCTGCGGTGGCGCGCACGCACTTCCGTCCCCCCGGCACACACGCACCTCGACGACCCCGTCGCCAAGCGCGTCACGCTGCGCGGTGACGTCCACCGCCACGAAGCCCACGCAGCCCATCATCGTGCAAGCCCTCGCCCCGATGCCGAAGGTGCGGACGGCCCCAACGCCGACCAACGCCACGACGACAACGCCGAACGCCAGCAACCCGATCACCCAGCGCCAACGCCGCCTCGGCACATCCGCCGCAGCTTCCCCGTCCACGCCCCAGAGCGTCGCGCGCCCAGGCGACATGGGGTTGGGACCGCGGCCAGCTCGGGTACTTCTGGCTGATGTCGGGTCGATAGACGAACTGGTGTGGTTGGCGCGTCACTGATGACGCGCTTCTCGCACCAGAACGCAGTCGTGGGGTTCGGGTCAGAGGGACTTGGCGAGGTCGGCGAGGGAGACCTCGGGGCGGGCGCCGAGGTGGCCGATGACCTCGCCGGCGGCCAGGGCGCCGAGACGGCCGGCCGTCTCGAGGCCGAAGTCGTTGGTGAAGCCGTAGAGGAACCCGGCGGCGTACAGGTCGCCGGCGCCGGTCGTGTCCACCACGGCATCGACCGGGTGGGCCGGCACCGTGATGCGCTGCCCGTCCCCCGTCACGATCATCGAGCCCAGCTCCGACCGGGTCAGACAGGCGATCTCGCAGTGGCCCGCCACCTTGGCCACCGCCGTGTCCCAGTGGTCGGTCTCGTACAGCGAGCAGATCTCGGACTCGTTGGCGAACAGGATGTCGACCGAGTGCTCGGCCAGCTCCAGGAACTCGGCGCGGTGGCGATCCACGCAGAACGGGTCGGACAGCGTGAACGCCACCCGGTGCCCCGCCGCCTTGGCCGTGTCCATCGCCTTGCGGATGGCCTCTTTGGCCACCGGCTGGTCCCACAGGTAGCCCTCGCAGTAGGTCACCGCCGCCCGCTGGGCCAGCGCCTCGGGCACGTCGCGCGGGCTCAGGTACGACGAGATGCCGAGGAAGGTGTTCATCGTCCGCTGGGCGTCGGGGGTGACGAGCACCATGCAGCGCGCCGTCGACTCGTCCGAGTCACCCGGGTCCGGTGCGTCGAAGTGCACGCCGGCGGAGCGGATGTCGTGCGTGAACACCTGGCCCAGCTGGTCACCCGCCACCTTGCCGATGAAGGCGACGTGGCCGCCGAAGCTGGCGATGCCCGCCGCCGTGTTGGCCGCCGACCCGCCCGACGACTCGATGCCCGGACCCATGGCGCCGTAGATCGCCAGGGCCCGATCGGCCTCGACCAGCGCCATCGTGCCCTTGACCATGCCGTGCTCGGCCAACAGGGCGTCGTCGGCGTGGCTGATCACGTCCACGATGGCGTTGCCCACGCACAGGACGTCGAAGGATTCCGGCAGGTCGGTCGTCATGGCGGGGCAGCCTACCGGTCTGCCGAACGCCGCTCGATCGGCGCTTCGGTAGGGTGCTGCGTCGATGAACCCGTACCGCTTGCCCAGCACCGTCATCCCCCACCGCTACGACCTGCGGCTCGAGCCCGACCTCGGCGCCGCCACCTTCGTCGGCACCTGCGCCACCGAGATCGAGGTCGTCGAGGCGACCGACGAGATCGTCTGCAACGCCATCGAGCTGACGGTCGACGCCGCCTGGGTCGAGCTGGCCGACGGCACCCGTGTCGAGGCCACCGCCATCGAGCTCGACGCCGAGACCGAACGGCTGACCGTCCGGCTGGCGGCCGAGGTGGCGCCGGGCCCGGCCGTGGTCCACACGGCGTTCACCGGCATCCTCAACGACAAGCTGCACGGCTTCTACCGCTCGACGTTCACCGACAGCGACGGCGTCGAGCAGATCATCGCCACCACCCAGATGGAGGCGACGGACGCCCGCCGCGCCTTCCCCTGCTGGGACGAACCCGAGCGCAAGGCGGTGTTCGCCGTCACCCTCGTCGTCGCCGACGGCCTCGCCGCGCTCTCCAACGCCCGTGAGATCAGCCGGACGACGCTCGACGACGGCCGCGTCGAGGTGCGCTTCGCCGACACGATGGTGATGTCGACCTACCTGGTCGCCTTCATCGTCGGGCCGCTCGACGTCACCGAGCCCGTGCTCGTCGACAACAAGGAGCTGCGCGTCGCCTACCCGCGGGGCAAGGGGCACCTCACGCCGTTCGCCCTCGACGTCGGGCGGTTCTGCCTCGAGTTCTTCCGGGACTACTACGGCATCGTCTACCCGGGCGACAAGCTCGACCTGGTCGCCGTGCCGGACTTCGCCTTCGGGGCCATGGAGAACCTGGGCTGCGTGACGTTCCGCGAAGCGCTGCTGCTCGTCGACCCGGCCGAGACGACCCAACCGGAGCTGCAGCGGGTCACCGACGTCATCGCCCACGAGCTCGCCCACATGTGGTTCGGCGACCTGGTGACGATGAAGTGGTGGAACGGGATCTGGCTGAACGAGGCCTTCGCCACGTTCATGGAGATGCTCGCCACCGACGCCTACCGCCCCGACTGGGACCGCTGGGTGAGCTTCGGCCTGTCGCGCACCGCGGCCTTCGACGTCGACGCGCTCGGCACGACGCGCCCGATCGAGTTCGAGGTCGTCTCCCCCGCCGATGCCGAAGGCATGTTCGACATCCTCACCTACGAGAAGGGCGCCGCCGTCGTCCGCATGCTCGAGCAGTACCTGGGCGCCGAGCCCTTCCGTGACGGCATCCGGCACTACCTGAGCCGCCACCAGTACGCCAACACCGAGACCACGGACCTGTGGGACGCCATCGAGGAGGCCACCGGGGAGCCCGTGCGCCGCATCATGGACAGCTGGATCTTCCAGGGCGGGTTCCCGGTCGTCGAGGTGACGCTGGAGCACAACGACCTGACCGGCCCCGAGAGCGGCGTGTTGCGGCTCACGCAGCGCCACTTCGCCTACCGGGACGAGGCGGTCACCGACCGCCGGTGGGCGGTGCCGCTGCTGATCACGATGGCCGAGCGACCCGAGCCGCACGCCGAGCCGGTCGTCGTACTCGAGAAGGTGCTGCTCGACGACGCCGAGCTGCGCATCCCGCTGCCCGA
>JAGQTE010000426.1 GCA_020439175.1 Acidimicrobiales bacterium
CGGGCACCAGCTGGGCGGTCGAGTTCCTGATCAACGACGGTGCCCGTCAGATCGAGCTGAAGAGCTTCATCGGCCTGTGACGGGGGTCCGGAACCCAGCCGCAGCACGCAGAGCGGGCCGATCGGCGGCCTACGCACGTGTCACGGCGCTGACGCTGCACGAGGCGGAGCGTCGGTTGGATCAGCGACGCGACGGCGGAGCAGCAGCCCGCGTCCGACGAGCCACACCGCGAGCCCTGGCCCGCAACCCAACACGATGATCCCGAGGCGCGACGAAGGAGACGGAGCGATCGGATCCTCGATCAGCCGCGCGGGGGATCCCTTCTGCTGCACGCGCCCACGGCAGTAGGTGGTGGGGAACCAACTCCACCGCAACTCCTCCCGTCCGTAACCGGCTGGGCCTGAGCCTTCCTCAGCCTCGAACAGGCAGGCCGGACCTTCGGGCGCTGCGTCACGAAGCGCAAACGCGGCACCGACGACGAATACGGCGCAGGCGGCCGTCACCAACGAGAGCAAGGCGAGTGACAGCGCTTGCGCCGGTGCGAGGCCGCGGCTTCGACCTCGCGCCGGTTCTGGGGCACGGATGCCCGGCGGAAGGCGTTGGTGCACCCACCGATTGTGCCCGCCTTCTCTGTCCGGCGGCAGCTACCTGGCGCTGCCGAACAGCAATCGGGCCCGGAACTCCGGCATTCCGGAGTTCCGAGCCCAATTTCGGAGGGGTGGGGGTAGCCGTTACGACCTCACGTCGAGGCCGGCGGGCGCTGGAACATCGGCGGGACGTCCAGGTCGTCGCCCTCGTCGTCCTCCACCGGTGCCGCGGAGACCGCTGCCGGCACCACTGGGTCCTCGCCGTTGCCGTTGCCATTGCCGTCACCGTCGGCGTTGGGGTCGACGGCCAGGTTGCGCATGAGCATGGCGCCCAGACCCCCGAGCACGCCGCCTTCGGACCCGACGAGGATGTCGGGGACGATCTTGACGTGGCCGGTGCCGATCTCGCGCAGCGCGGCCACCATGGCCGTCTGCTCCGAGCCGATGGCCCGACGCTGGGCGTCGAAGCCCTTGGCTCGTGCCAGGCCGAGCGCCTCCTCGGCGGCGGCCGTGGCCTCGCCGAGATCCCGGGTGCGGTGCGCTTCGGCGGCGCCGGTCGTCGTGATGACGGCGGCCTCGCCTTCGGCGCGTGCCTTGGCGGCGTGCGCCCTGGAGGTCTCGATGTCGATCGACACGTTGGCCTGCGCCAGCTCCGCCTGCATGTCGGCGACGCCGCGCTGCTGTTCGAGGCTGACCCGAGCTTCCTGCGCTTCACGCTGCTGCGCGAAGGTCGACCGCTCCTGCGCCGCGATCTCACGGCTGGTCAGCACCTCGACCAGATCCTGCGGGAAGACCACATCCTGGATGTACACGCCACGGGTCTCGACCTCGTAGCGCGACAGGTACTGCTGGATGTAGCCCTCGGCCGCGTGCTGGACCTCGTCGCGCTTCTCGATGAACTCGGTGGCGCCGAGGGTCTGCAGCTTGTTGCGGAAGTAGTTGCCCACCGCGGACTGCAGCACTTCGTTGACCAGGTTGGCCATGGTGCCGACCATGGAGATGACCTTGGGTGCGCGCGTGTCGGGCACGTGGATCTGCACCTGCAGGTCGATCGAGAAGTTGAACGCCTCCTTCGACTTGGCGTCGATGGGGGCCAGCCGTGCGTCGAGGCTGTGCGCCTCCGACGTCGTGTGCGACCAGTTCAGGGTCAGGATCGACGTCGGCACGATCTCGGCCTCGTAGATGCGCGGGTTGAGCGTGTACTTGCCCGTGCGCAACGGCTCGGACCAGATGCCCTGGTGACCGGGCTTCACGATCGAACCGAACTTGAACTCGGCGCCGGAGGTGTCCTCGGTGGGCAGGCCCACGTAGGACTTGATCACCGCCACCTCGCCCTGGCGCACCACCAGCATCTCGCGCAGCTCGACGCGCACAAGGAACGGGTTGAGCAGGTACGAGCCGTACAGCAGCGGATCGTGCTGGAGACCGATGCACCCACCCGAGTCCAGGAAGGCCTGGTAGTTCTGGTAGTTGTCGTGCAGGTCGTTCTTGGCCCGCAGCACCGCTTGGATCACCCGGGCCGGCGTGCCGGCGTCGGGCGACTGCTCCATGGCGGTCACGTCGGCGAACCCGCCGATGCGGCTGGCGATGTCACCCGAGGGCGGACCCTCGAGCGTGGTGACGACGCCGACGACGTCGCGGTCGCCCTCCGGCGTGATGTGCACGACGGTGAGCACCCGCGGGTCGACCTGGGCGATGGCGGCGTCGGTGCTGTCGGAGATGACCTCACCGAACGTCGCTGCACTGGTCAGCACGACGAAGCCGATCGGGTGGATCGGTGCCGTGGTGCCTGGCGGCAGCACCGGACGCTGCACGCCGCGCTGGCCCCCCTGGGTCAGGAACGTGCGGACGTCACTGAAGTTGCCGAACTCGGCCCGGTACGCCGCCGACTTGGCGCCCGTCGGCAGCGGAGCGCCGACCTGGGCGATGACCAGGCCGATGTGGTCCGGCGGGACCTGGACCCAGTCGTAGCGCTTGACCTTGAACACCGGCCAGAACTTGAACCGCAGACCCGGCATGAGCAGGTCTGCCTGGTAGCCGGCTTCGCCGTTGCAGGCGATGAGCTGGTCGCCGTCGATCTTGCGACCGATGCGCTTGGTGACCAGACCGACCTCGGACGGGCCGATCGAGTGGAAGCTGCGCAACGCGATGATGACGACGAGGCCGATCACGACCAGCACGCCGATGAGGATGCTGCCGATCTCCACCTGAACCCCTTTCTGTGAGCACCGACGAAGGTGGTGCTCCGCCTCGACGCGCGACCTAGGAAGCCGCGAAGACGTCGATGCCGGCCACCGTAACGAAGCCCGTGTGGAGGCGTCCGATGCTTACGGATTCTTTCGTCGCCACGTCGAGCCGCGCCCCGGGGAAGAGGCACGGCTCGAACGCTGCGAGGTCGTCACCGTCGGCGGCGCCGAGGCGCACCTTGGTGTGCGACGCCAGATGCTCAGCTGCGAAGGCGCGCTCGTCGTAGTCGGCGGTGACGAAGTAGCCGGCGCCTCCCGGGTTGAACACGTCCTCGAGCACCCGGAACCACCCGTCACCCTCGCAGCGCAGGTCGAGCTGGCGGGCGCAGGTCGACGCCGTGTGCCCACGCCCGACGGCGTCGGCGACGTCGGCGCGTCCGAACAACCCGACCGACACCGGCGTGCCCACGGCCAGGGCCCGCAGGTCGAGGCAGCGCTCCGCCCGAGCCTGCTCCACGACGCCACCCAGGTCGGCCAACCGGCGGGCCAGCGCCAATCGGGCGGCGTGCTCACGTTCGAGATGCAGGCGCAGCTCGGCATCGCCGAACGCCCGCTCCAGCACGGCCCACTGCTGATCGGTGGGGAGGCGCTCGAAGACCGCCCGTACGACGCGGTCTCGCTCGGCGTTGGGGATGCGCTCGACCGCAGCCACCAGTGCCTCGGCGCTCGCCGAGTCGTCGGCGGCGACCCGGGCGACGTCGTGGTGGATCTCGCGAGCCAGCTCCAGGTACGGGGCCAGCTGGACCAGCTCCTCGGCCGTCACCGCCGGCAGTGCGGGAGGTGGCGAGCTGTCGCGGGCGTCGGGCACGGACTCATCTTGGCAGCGAAGCGTCGAACCCGCCGGACCCAGCGCGCACGAAGGGGCGCTGCCGAGCCGGACGCGATTCGTGCGGAGGTAGTGTCACGACTCGTCGCCGTCGAGAAGGGGAGCGCCGCGATGGCCGTCGGTCGCTTGAGCGTGGGAGCCGCAGCAGAGCTCGCGAGCCTCGCCCGCACCGTCGCTCGTCGCGCCGCCGGCGACGCCCCGACCGTCCCCGACGCCGACATCGGTGTCGCCGCCGGTGCCGGCGTTGCTGCGGCGCTGCCCGTCGGGACCGAGGAGACCGCCCCGTCCGCGGGTGCCGAGCTCGGCACCGCCCTGGTCGGCGCCGCCTTCGAAGCCGCCGACCTGGCCCGGGACGCCACGGCGCTGGCGTGGCGCACCACCGCACCGGTGCGCGC
>JAGQTE010000427.1 GCA_020439175.1 Acidimicrobiales bacterium
CGGGCACGCCGCGGTAGGCGGGCGCCGGCGCCAGGCGGTCCTGGGCGTCTGTGCGCCGGCTGGCTTGTCGAGCCTGCAACGCCGCCAGCCGATCGGTGTCTGCCACGGCGGGCAGTCTCTCACCGGCGAGGCGGCGGCAGGAAGGGCACGAACCTCGGCGTCGTTGCGGCATACGCGGCGTAGCCGGGGTAACGGGCGGCCAGGTGCCGCTCCTCCCAGCGCGCCTTCGCCATGAACCAGGCGACGAGGGCGAGCGCGGCGACCATGGCCCACGGGTTGGCGAGGCGCAGCGCCGTGCCGAGGGCGAGCGCCATCACGCCGGTGTAGATCGGATGGCGCACCAGGCGGAACAACCCGGACGTGCGCAGCTCACCGTGCGGCACCGGGGTGGGCAGGGGCGTGAGGGAACGACCGAGGTTGACGATGCCGACGAGCAGGATGGCAGCGCCGAGCCACTGCAGGATGCGGGCGACGAGGTCGAGCCACGCCGGCACCGGCCAGGCGTCGCCGGGCGGCAGCAGGAGGATGACAACCAGCAGGGCGAACTGGACGCCGACGAAGAGCCAGGCGATGGCCGTGTCGGTGGGGTCGTCGGCGGTGAGCAGGCCCATCGCCGGTGCAGGCTACGCGGCGGCGACGCCTCGGGAGCGGGGATGCTCAGCGGGCGCCGGGGCGTCGGGCTCGGACCTCTTCGACGGCGCCGAGGGCGTGGCGGAGCTCGTCGAGCCAGTCGCCTTCGTGCTCGGCGACGAGTCGGACGCACCAACCGAGCGCGTCGCTGCGGCTGCGGGCGACGCCGGCGGCGACGAGGGTGTCGAGGATGTGGCGTTCGTCGATGCGCAGCCGGGTCATGACCGGGACGCTGAGGTGGGTGAACAGCACGCGGGTGTCGCCGGCGCGTGCGCCCCAGGTGACCTTGCGGGCGAAGAGGGCCTCGGCGTGCTCGGCGATGCGGATGCGCTGCTCGCGGGTCGATTCGCGGAACGCGGCGATGCGGACCTCGTCGGGGGGCGAAGCATCGGATGCCTCGCCGGCTGGGTCGGGCGCCGACGCGGCGGTGAGGGTGCCGAGAACGAGGATCTCGTCCCGGTCGACGAGGACGCTCGGTTCGTCGGCGAACCAGTGGTCGGGGAGGTGCTCGTCGAACCAGCGGGCGATGTCGGCGGCGGGTGCGGTGGGTGGCTCGGGTGCGGGCATCGGGTGCTCCGAATTCGGTGGGATCGGACGGGCGGGGGTCGGCACCCCTCATGACCTGCGGTTTCTCGGTTTCAGCCCCGTACGCGCCGAATCGGTACCGAATCGGCGCCGACGGAACCGACGACGGGAATGTCGGGACAGGCCGTATCGTTGACGGCACTGTAACGGTGTAATCACACCTCCACAAGCAACGGCTGCAGCCATCCGCGGCAGCCCCGTTCCAGGAGCCGACCGCATGGCCGTCGCCGAGTTCACCCTCACCCTCCCCATGCTCCCCACGCCTGCGGGCGTGGTCTTCCCCGACACCGTGGTCACCATCGCCCTCGAGTCCGACGCCGCCCGCGCCGCCGCCGATGCCGCCGCCGACGGCCGGTTCGTGCTCGTGCCCTCCATCGACGGCCGGTTCGCCGGCGTCGGCACGATCGCCCAGATCGAGAACCGTGGCCAGCTGCGCAACGGCACCCCGGCCCTCACGGTGCGCGCCGTCGGCCGCGCCGTCCTCGGCGCCGGTGTCGTCGGCACCGGCGACGGCCTGTGGATCGAGGCCGAGCCCTATGAGGACGACCCGTCGGTGGCCGACGGTGACACCGTGCGTGACCTGGCGCGCCGCTACCGCACCATCGCCACCGCCCTGCTCGACGAGCTGGGCGGTCGTCGCTTCGCCGCCACGCTGCCCGACATCGACCACCCCGGCGCCCTCGCCGACACCATCGCCTACTGGCCCGAGCTCGGCGACGACCGCCGGGTCGAGCTGCTCGAGACCCTCGACGTCGAGGCCCGGCTGCGCCTGGCCGTCGCCTGGGCCGAGGCGGCGCTGCACGAGGTCGAGGTGGCCAAGGCCATCCGCCAGGAGGTCAGCGACAACCTCGAGAAGGACCAGCGCGAGATGCTGCTGCGCCGCCAGCTCGCCGCCATCCGCTCCGAGCTGGGCGACGGCGATGCCGACGCCCTCGGCGACTACCGCACGCGCCTCGACGCGCTCGCCGAACAGGGCCTCGACGAGACGGTGCACGCCGCCATCGCCAAGGAGATCGACCGGCTGGAGCGCGTCGGCGAGCAGTCGCAGGAGTCGAGCTGGATCCGCACCTGGCTCGACGAGGTGCTGGCGCTCCCGTTCGGTGAGCGCAGCGTGGACAACCTCGACCTCGTCGCCGCCCGCGGCGTGCTCGACGCCGACCACACCGGCCTCGACGACGTGAAGGACCGCGTCATCGAGCACCTGGCGGTGCGCAAGCTGCGCACCGAGCGTGGCGTCGACGACAGCGCCGGTCGCCGGGGCAGCCCGATCCTCACGCTCGTCGGCCCGCCCGGTGTCGGCAAGACGTCGCTCGGCGAGTCCGTCGCCCGTGCCCTCGACCGTCGCTTCGTGCGCATGGCGTTGGGCGGCATCCGCGACGAGGCCGAGATCCGCGGCCACCGGCGCACCTACGTCGGCGCCCGACCAGGTCGCGTGGTGCGCGCCCTCGCCGAAGCGGGGACGATGAACCCGGTCATCCTGCTCGACGAGATCGACAAGGTCGGTGCCGACTGGCGGGGCGACCCGTCGGCGGCGCTGCTGGAGGTGCTCGACCCGGCCCAGAACCACAGCTTCCGGGACCACTACCTGGAGTTCGAGCTCGACCTGAGCGACGTCATCTTCATCGCCACGGCGAACCGGCTCGACACCATCCCGGGCCCGCTGCTCGACCGGGTCGAGGTCATCAACCTCGACGGGTACACCGAGGCCGAGAAGGCCCAGATCGCCGCCGACCACATCCTGCCCAAGCTGCGTGAGCGCATGGGCATCGCTCCCGACGAGGTGACGATCACCGACGACGCCCTGGCCAAGGTCGCCGCCGACTGGACCCGCGAGGCCGGCGTGCGCACGCTCGAGCGCAAGCTCGACACCCTGTTGCGCAAGGCCGTCACCCGGCTGGCCACCGAGCCCGACGCCGCGCCGATCACCGTCGACGTCGACGACCTGCGCCCGGCGCTGGGCAAGCCGGTGCCGCGCGACGAGGTCGCCGACCGCGTCGACGTCCCGGGCGTGGCCACGGGACTGGCCGTCACCGGCGCCGGAGGCGACGTGCTGTTCGTCGAGGCGACGGCGATGGACGGCGAGCCCGGCCTGACCCTCACCGGGCAGCTCGGCGACGTCATGAAGGAGTCGGGCGAGATCGCCCGGTCGTGGCTGCGCTCGCACGCCGCCGAGCTCGGCCTCGACGGCGCCGACCGACGCCTGCACGTGCACTTCCCCTCGGGCGCCGTGCCCAAGGACGGTCCGTCGGCGGGCATCACGATGACCACCGCGCTCGCCAGCCTGCTCAGCGGACGCAAGGTGCGCCCGGAGGTGGCGATGACCGGCGAGGTCAGCCTGCAGGGGCGGGTGCTGCCGATCGGCGGCGTGAAGCAGAAGCTGCTCGCCGCCCACCGGGCCGGGCTGACCGAGGTCATCCTGCCGGCCCGCAACGGCGAGGACCTCGACGACGTCCCCGAGGCGGTCCGCGAGGAGCTCACCGTGCACCTGGTGGACGACGTCCGCCAGGTCCTCGAGCTCGCCCTCGAGCCCTGACCCCTCGAAACCTGACCCGTCGAGCCCTGCTCCACTGAGCCCTGGCTCGCCTGTTCGTGTGGTGCACAGCCGTGCCGGCGCGGTTGTGCACCACACGAACGTGGGGAACTGCTCGGCGAGCGGCAAGACTCTGCGGCCGTGAGCGCGACAGGTGGGCCGACGTTGCCACCGGCAGGCTGGTACGACGACCCGGGTGCTGCGGGCACGAAGCGCTGGTGGGACGGCACAGCGTGGACCGAGCATCGATGGAGCCCGGCGCCGCAGGCCCAGCCGGCAACGCAACCGGAGCATCCGCCGCAGCCGCAACAGCAGCCGCAGACGCAGCCGCCGGCAGCGGCCGGTCCCGCCGCGTCACGGGAGATCGGGTTCGGGGCTCCGGCCAGGGCCCTCGTCGCCGAGACCGATGCCCTGGCGCACCTGCTCACCGACACGGTCGCCACCCAGACGGAGCTCGCCGGCGCCCTCCACGAACGGGTGGCGCAGTTGCGCGCCGCCGGTGTCCGGAACCTCCTGGCGGAGATCCCGCTCGATCGTCTGCAGGAGACGACCGAGGGGACCGTGCGCATCGGTCCGCTCGCCGCTGCCGGCTACGGCACGGTGGCCGACGTGCTCACGGCGTCGCCGCAGGCGCTCGATGCCGTGCCCGGCGTCGGCCCGCAGACGGCGACCCAGGTCGTCGCCGCCGCACGTCAGCTGGCGGCTGTCGTCGAGCAGCAGGTGCCGGTGCGCTTCGAGCCCGACACCCGGCCTCCCGGCCAGACGGCGGTGTTGGCGGCGCTGGCCACCGCCGGACCCGCACAGCGGTGGCTCGACGACCACGAACACCAGGCCCGTGCCGTCGTGGCGGCGTTGGCGGTCGACCGTGCCGCGGCTGCCGACGGCGCCGGCCGGCTGTCGATGCTCGTCGCAGGCCGCGCTCGCAAAGCTTCGGTGCGCGATGCCCTCACCCGGCTCGCCGCCGTGCTCGACGCGCCGTCGACCCATGCGCTGCGGGCGGCGGCCGAGGCGGCCCGTACGGCCGCGGCGCCCGACGTGGACGCGCTGTGGCGCGCCTTCGAGGCCGAGCCCGCAGCGACCTATGCCCGCCTCGAGCAGCTGGGCGTCACGACGACGCCCACCGACGCCCAGGTCGGCCACCTCCCGGCGGCCATCGCCGAGGCGGTCGACGCCCAGCCGCTCGACACGTCGCGCCTGCGCGTGGCGCTGCGCGGCTACCAGGCGTTCGGGGCGCGCTTCGCCCTGTGCCAGCGACGGGCGATGCTCGGCGATGAGATGGGTCTCGGCAAGACCGTGCAGGCCATCGCCGCCATGGCCCACGTCGCGGCCGAGCCGGCAGTCGGCGCACCGCCACAGCGCTTCCTCGTCGTGTCGCCGGCGAGCGTGTTGATCAACTGGGACAGCGAGGTGCGTCGCCACAGCGACCTGTCGCCGATCCGCCTCCACGGCGATGCCCGTGACCGCGCGCTGGCGCAGTGGTGGGCGTCGGGCGGCGTGGCGCTCACCACCTTCGAGACGCTGCGATCGCTCGAGCCGCCCGAGGCCGCCGCACCACCGGCGACGACGACGGGTGCTGCTTCGCCGCCCGAATCGCCGTCGCCCCTGGCGATGCTCGTCGTGGACGAGGCGCACTACGCCAAGAACCCGAGCGCGCGACGTTCGAAGGCCGTGCAGCGCTGGTCCGGGCTCGCCGACCGTGTGCTGTTCATGTCGGGGACGCCCATGGAGAATCGGGTGGAGGAGTTCCGCACGCTCGTCGGCTACCTCCAGCCGGACATCGCGCAGCGGGTTCGGGCGATCGACGCGCTCGCCGGCGCGGCGGCGTTCCGGGAAGCGGTGGCGCCGGTGTACCTGCGCCGCAACACCGACGACGTCCTCACGGAGCTGCCCGAACGCATCGAGGCCGCCGACTGGGTGGCGCTGGGGTCCGCCGACGGCGAGGCCTACCGCGAGGCGGTGGCATCGGGGAACTTCATGGCGATGCGCCGCGCCGCCTACGCCCCCGGCACGCCGCAGGGCTCGGCCAAGCTCGACCGGCTCGCCGAGTTGCTCGACGAGTGCGCCGCAGAGGGCGCCAAGGTGCTGGTCTTCTCCTTCTTCCTCGACGTGCTCGACGTGGTGGCGTCACTGGCAGGTGGGCGGACCTTCGGGCCGCTCACCGGGGCACTGGCGCCTGCCGATCGCCAAGCCCTCGTCGATGCGTTCACCGCCGAGCCTGGTCCCGCCGTCCTCGTCAGCCAGATCCAGGCCGGCGGCGTCGGGCTCAACGTCCAAGCGGCGTCGGTCGTCGTCCTGTGCGAACCGCAGTGGAAGCCCTCGACCGAAGAGCAGGCCATCGCCCGTGCCCGCCGCATGGGGCAGACCCGGCCGGTGCGGGTGTACCGTCTGCTCGCCGCCGACACCGTCGACGCCTGGATGCTCCAGCTCGTCGCCGCCAAGACCGAGCTGTTCGACAGCTTCGCCCGGCCGAGCGAGGTGAAGCTGGCGAGCGAGCTCGCCGTGGACGTGTCGAGCCTGCCCGCTGTCGAGCAGGTGGCGTCGGAAGCGCAGGCCGAGGCGCTGATCATCGAGCACGAGCGCGCCCGCCTCGGCCTCGCTCCGTGAGTCCCCCCGGGTCTCCACGAGCTCCGAGGGGCGCCGGGCGTAGCCTGCGTGCCATGGCACGCATCGAGTTCCCGGAACGGGGCATGGGGGAGCACGTCGACTGGGCGCTGCTGCGCACCGACATGGCGATCGGGATGGGGCAGTTCTCTGAGGCCGTGTACGGCAACACGCAGCTCAGCCTGCGCGAGCGCGAGGCCGCCCGTTGGACGATCGCCATCATCAACGACTGCGTCGTGTGCCAAGGGACCCGCGCCGCCAACGCCGAGGCCGGGCACGTCACCGAGGGCTTCTACGCCGAGGTGGAGGATTGGCGCACCACGGATGCGCTGAGCGAGCGCGAGCGCCTCGCCGCCGAGTTCGCCGAGCGGTTCGCCCTCGACCACCAGGCGATGGACGACGCGTTCTGGGAGCGCATGCACGGCGCGTACCGCGACGACGAGCTCGCCGACCTCACGATCTGCTGCGGCATGTTCCTCGGCCTCGGCCGCACGATGGCCGTCGTCGGCGTCAGCGCCCCGGACGAGCGCATCGAGGTCTGACGCCGTCGCGCCGCGGCGCGTGGCTAGCCGACGAGGGCGAACCGACGGCCGACGGTGGTCTGGCGACGCAGGCCCGGGCGCAGGTCCACGGTGCCGTTGGGGCGGACCGTGGCGATGGGCAGGGCGTCGTCGGGCAGCACGGACCCCTCGGGCAGCTCGATGACCTGCGCGCCACGACCGACGCGCTCGGCGATGGCGTCGAGGGTTACCCCGTCGTCGAACGCCTGCGGTGCCTGGTGCAGCGGGTGGGCCAGGCGTCGTGCCGCGGCGTCGAGGTCGGTGGGCACGCGCAGGACGTGACGGCGGCCCAACAGCTCGACGAGGTCCGCCGTCATCATCGTGACCACCGGGTTCGGTCGGGTGGCGATGACCGCCTTCTCGATGCCGGCGTCGATGATCGCCGCCTCCAGCTCCTGTTCGGACTCGAGCAACGGCAGCTCGGGCACCCCGTTGGCATCGGCGACGGCACCCTGCACCCGGGCCGTGATCACGACGACCGGCGCGCCCGCGTCGCGCAGGCGCGCCGCCAGGTCGAACACCCACGGGGCGTCGCCGACGAACGCCACGCCGGTCGGCGCCGCTCGCGCCACCTGCAGGAGGCGGGCGACCGGTCGTGCGGTCAGCCCGTACACGATGCCCGTGCCCAGGATGACGCCGAACACGACGGGCGACACCAGCGAGGCATCGATGCCCGACTGCTCCAGGGTGCCGGAGAACTGGGCGGCGGTGGCCGCGGCGACGATGCCGCGCGGGTCCATCCAGGCGATCATGCCGCGGTCGCGCCAGGGCACCTTCGAGCCGAGCAGGGACGCCAGCGCACCGATGGGCCGCACGACGACGACCAGCACGGCCACGAGCACGACGATCGTCCAGAAGCGCGCCTCGAGGGCGTCGACGTCGACCAGCGCGCCCAGCAGGATGAACAGGATGCCGATGATCAGCACCTCGAGCGTCTCGCCGAACCCCGCGATGCGTGCCGTCGGGACGAGCCGTTGGTTGGCGGCTACGACGCCGAGCGTCACGGTGGCGAACAGCCCGGCCTCGGACAGCAACGTTTCGGCGATGCCGAAGGCGGCGACGGCGAACAGCACCGCGACGGCGGCCTCCATGTTGTCGGTCACCAGGAACTTCGACATGACCAGCACCAGGAGCCCGGCAGCGACCAGGCCGACGGCGACCCCCAGCCCCAGGCGGCTGAACAGCTGTGCCAGCGCGTGGATCTCGCCGCGGTTGGTGGCGATGACGATGTTGAGCACGACCACGCCGACCGTGGCCCCGATCGGGTCGAGGACCGTGCCCTCCCACGCCAGGATCGAGCGCGTGGTGGCCCGGGGGCGGATGACCTCGAGGAGCGGCCCGACGACGGTCGGCCCGGACACGATCACGATGGCGCCGATCAGCGCGCTGATGCCGAGCGGTGCGTCGAACAGCATCTGCACGGCGGTGGTGGCGCCGATGAACGTGATCAGCGCCCCGACGGTGTTGAGGCGCAACACGGGCCCGCGCGCCTCCCGGGGTAGGTCGGCGAGGCGCAGCTGCTGCGCGCTCTGGAACAGCAGCAGCGACACGAGCAAGGTGACCAGCGGGAACAACGTCTCGCCGAACAGCGCCTCGGGATCGACGAGGCCCAGCCCGTCGCCGGCGATCATCCCGGCCGGCAGCAGCAGCAACAGTGACGGGAAGCCGACCCGGCGTCCGATCCACTGGGCCCCGACGCCGAGCACCACGATCGTCGTCAGCCCGACGATGGCGTCGTCACCCACGGCCCGAGCCCGCCTCGTCGCGCTGGAGCCGATCCACGAGCGGTGAACCTACCCGACACGCTCGGCGCGCCGGCCGGATCGTGGATGGCGACGCGTCACGCGACGGCACCGGTGCAGATTGGCGACGCGCGTTGCCAGAACCATGGTTGACTGGCGGCCGGGCGGCAGCTGGGGCGGACCGACCAGGGGGACCCACCACGATGACCGATCGATCCACGACGGCGCGCCGACGGCGTGCTGTCGGACCCGTCGCCGGAGCCGTCCTCGCGACCGTCGCCCTGCTCGGCGCCGCCTGCAGCTCGTCGTCCACCTCGTCGGGTTCGGGCGACACGCCCGGCACGGTCGAGGCCGGCACCGACGTCACGCTGGCTGCCGACGGCCCGCCGCGTGCGGGCGGCTCCTTGACCTTCGGGATGTCCGGCGAGACCGACGGCTACAACCCGACGCAGAACCGGTGGGCCGGCGACGGCACGACCGTGGGGTTGACGCTGTTCGACCCCCTGGCCGCCTACGCCGCGGACGGCAGCGCCGTGCCGTACCTCGCCGAGTCGTTCACCCCCAACGACGACTTCACCCAGTGGACGATCCAGCTGCGCGACGGCGTCACCTTCCACGACGGCACCCCGCTACGAGCCGAGGCGGTCAAGCGCACGATGGACGGCTTGCGCGCCTCACCGCTCACCGGCCCGGCGCTGGCGCCGATCGAGTCGGTGGAGGTCACCGACGACCTCACGCTGGTGGTCACGGCCTTCGAGCCGTGGGCGGCCTACCCGGTGAACCTCACGGGCCAGGCCGGCGTGGTGGCGGCCCCCTCTCAGCTCGACGATCCCGATGGCGCCCGCGCCCCGGTCGGTACGGGCCCGTTCCGCTTCGTGTCGTGGGAGAACGACAAGGAGCTCGTGGTCGAGCGCAACCCCGACTACTGGCGGACCGACACCGACGGCAACGCACTGCCGTACCTCGACCAGATCGTGTTCCGACCGATCCCCGAGGACAGCCAGCGCGTCGCCGGATTGCAGACCGGTGAGATCGACATGACGTGGTCGGCGACGGCGTCGACCGTGCGGCAGCTCCGTGACCTGGCGGCGGCCGGCGAGATCCAGCTCGTCGAACAGGAGGGGCAGACCGAGGTGGCGTTCGTCATGCTGAACCTGGGCGCCCCGCCCTTCGACGATCCTCGAGCCCGGTTGGCGCTCGCCCAGGCCACCGATGCCGACTCGTATGCCAGCGTGCTGGCCGAGGGGATCACCAACCCGGCCCGGACGTTGTTCCGGCCCGGCACACGGTTCCACTCCGACGTCGAGATCCCCGGCTACGACCCCGACGCCGCACGCGCCACGCTCGCCGAGTACGAGGCCGACAAGGGACCGCTGGCGTTCACCTTGAAGGTGCAGTCCACGCCCGGCGGGCGGGCACAGGGCGAGTTCCTCCAGCAGCTGTGGCAGCAGGTCGGCATGGAGGTGACCGTCGAGCAGGCCGAGGCCACGGCGTTCCTCGGCGAGACCGTCGTGGGCGACTTCGAGGCCGTCACGTGGGGGCAGTTCGGCTCGCCCGACCCTGACTACGAGCAGGTCTGGTGGCGCTCGTCCTCGTCGAAGCCGGTCGGGGAGCTCAGCCTGAACTTCCCGCGCCACGCCGACCCGGCGACGGACGACGCCCTCGATCGGGCCCGGGCCACCGACGACCTCGACGCCCGCATCGCTGCCTACGCCGACGTGCAGCGGCGCTTCGCCGAGGACCTGCCCTACATCTACCTGGACTTCACCCAGCCGGCGATCGCCGCCGGCAACGAGGTGCGGGGCATCACCAACGGTCCGCTGCCCGACGGCTCGCCGGCGTACCCGATGGGTGGCCCCGGCAGCTTCAGCTACGTGACGTTCCTCACCCAGACCTGGCTGGTCGACGGCTGAACCGCACCAGGTCCCGATCGGGGACCCGTGAGCCGGCTCGGTTCGTCCTCAGGCGGCTCGGTCGTGGCGCTCGAGCGACGGGCGCTCCACGACGGCTCGACCGAACGCGCTCGGTGCGAGCGGGCCCGGGCGGGCCCCGGCGCGCACGGCGGCGGTCTGCACCGCCGCCACGCGCCGTCGGGACCGTGCGGCATCGACGATCCAGACGGCGACGCGCAGCGCCACCAAGGTGACGAGCAGGAACAGGGGATCGGCGATGGGGGGCATGGCGGTGCTCCTCGGGGTGGTTTAGTAGTAAATGAACGTCCGGCGTCCGGCGATTCGTTCCCGGCCCCCGCTATGACGTCGGTCACGTCGAGCCGGCGACTGGACCGCCGGGTGCATTGCTGCTGCACTGACACGCCATGACCGACGCCCCCGCGCACGTCGTCGAACCGGACCTCCCCGTCGCTCGCGCTCGGGCGCTCCACGAGCAGCTCGATGCCGCCGCCGCGGCGACCCCGGTGGGCGATCCGGTGCCGCGGTCGTCGATCGACCTGCTGGCCCAGGCCGACCTGCTGGGGCTCATGGTGCCTGCCGCCGTGGGCGGTCAGGAGCTGCCGCTGACCGAGATCGTCGATGTGTATGCCGAGGTGTCACGCGCCGACGGGTCCCTCGGGTGGTGCCACTTCGCCGCGGACTCGGCGGCGGCCTACTTCGGCGCCTACCTCGACGACGACGGCGTGGCCGAGGTCTTCGCCGACGGCGTGCCGCTCGTCGCCGGGCAGTTCGCCCCCAACGGCACCGCCACGGTGGACGGCGACGATCTGATCGTGACCGGCGACTACCAGTTCGGCAGCGGCATCGCCCACGCCTCCTGGGCGGGCGCCGGCATCCTCACCCAACCCGAGGGCGACGACCCCGGCGCCTACGTGTTCGCCTGCTTCCCGGTCGGGCTGGCCGAGCTCGACGGCAACTGGGATGTGCTCGGCCTGCAGGCCACCGCGAGCTGGGACTACCACGTGCGTGACGTGCGGGTGCCGCGCCGCTGGGCGTTCGACTTCTTCGCCCCGACCGTGCACCGCGGTGGCCCGCTGTATCGGCTCGGCGTCCTGCCGCTGACCGCGGCAGGACATGCCGGTTGGGCGATCGGGGTCACCCGCCGCATCCTCGACGAAGCCCGCGCCATCGCGGCGGGCACGACGCGCCTCGGCGCCGGCACCAGCCTCGCCGACTCCGAGCGGTTCCTCTACGAGTACGGCGTGCTCGAGGGTCGGTTCCGGGCCGGTCGGGCGTGGGTGCGCGAGGTGTGCGCCGACGCCGAGGAGGAGGCCCGGTTGCACGGCGCCGTGTCGCTCACCACGGCGAACCTGGTGCGCGAGGCCTGCCGGCACGTGAACCAGGAGGGTGCCGACATCGCCCGGCAGCTCTACCTGCTGTGCGGGACGCGGGCGCTGCGCGACGGGCCGATCCAACGGTGCTTCCGCGACCTGCACGCCGGGTCGCAGCACTTCTTCGCCTCGCCGGCCGCAGCCGTCGATCTGGCGCGCGCCCTGCTCGACGAGGCCTGACCCGGCGATGGCGACGCGCGGGGTCCCGCTCGACGGCCAGGAATCGGCGGCGGCGGGCTTGGCGCGCCTGCTGGGTGCCGAGCTCGACGTCGTCGTCGCCGAAGCGCCGGGCATCGTGGCCGATGACGACATCGAGCACCTGCATCGCTGGCGTGTGGCGATCCGGCGCTCGCGCTCGATCCTGGCTGCGACCGACGGCGTGCTCGACGACGGGGCGATCAGGCACCTGCGCCGCGATCTGCGCGCGTTGATCCGCGTCAGCGGTCCGCTGCGCGACCTCGACGTGTGGTTGCGTGACCTCGACGCCATCCTCGCCGGTGTCGGCGGTGACCTGAGCGCCGTGCGGAGCCTGCTCGAGCGCGACCGGGACGCGGCGCGTGCCGCCCAGCTGGCGCTGCTGGCCTCGGACGAGCATCGAGCGGTGCTGGCGGACTGGTCGGACCTCGTGGCGGCGGGAGCGGTCGGACGCGAGCCGTGGGGCGAGGCGTCGTCGCTCGGCGAGGCGCCGTCGCTCGGCGCGGTGGCGGCGTCGGCGCTCGATGACGCCCACCGGCGCGTGCGGCGGCGGGGCCGGCGGGTGCTCGAGGGCGGGCCACCCGCGGCGGTGCACGACCTGCGCAAGCGGGCCAAGGACCTGCGCTACCTGCTCGAGAGCTTCGCCCCGCTGGCGCCCGCCTCCCTCGTCGACGGGCTGGCCGTGCCGCTGCGCGCCCTGCAGGACGTCCTCGGTGACTACCAGGATGACGAGGTCCGCCTCGGCGACCTCGACCGCTTCGCACGCGAGGCGCACGCGCTGGGCGCGGCGGGTGCCGAAGCGGCAGCGGCCGCCGACGCCCTGGCGGAGACGATCGTCGCTCGCCACGACGCCGCACGCGCCGCGGTCGACGAGGCCACCGCCGCCCTGTTTGCCAAGCCGACCCGTCGCGCCGTCATCGCTGTCATCGAGGCCATCGCCACCCCGGCAACCCCGGCGTGATTCCCCCGGGTGGCGGGTTGCCGGTCAGAGGCCGTGGACTTCGCCGTTGCGCACGGTGGTGCTGCCGCCGATGACGGTGGCGCCGGTGATGTGGCCGCCGGCGACCCAGGCCGTGTCCTCGACGACGGCGTCGCCGTCGATCACGGCGTCTCCGAGCACCTTCGCCGCGCCGCGCACCGTTGCCCGCCCGCCGATGAGCGCGCCGTTGCCGATGCGGACGTCCCCGCTGACGCGGGCCAGGCCCTCGACCGTGGCGTCCTCGACGGTGGCGTTGCCCGAGATGTCGGCCTGGCCGGCGATGACCGAGTCGTGGATGCGGGCGTTGTCGTGCACCTTGGCCTTGCCCTCGATGCGCGACGACCCGAAGACGCGGGCGTTGCCGAAGACCCTGGCGTCTCGATCGATGTGCACCGTGTCCTCGGCCTCGGCCGTGTCGGCGACCAGGCCGCCCGGCGTGCCGTCGGCGTTGGTGTGGATGCGGGCCGACACCGGACCGGCGCCGAAGTCGACCAGGTACTCCGTCGCCCGGAACTGGGTCCGGGGCGCTCGCTTCTCGCCAGGGGGCTGTCCCGTCACGTTCTCCCGCTCCTTCGCACCGCAGGGCTGCCGCCTCACCGGCTGCAGCGTGCCCCCGCCAGCGTAGGGGATCGTTACGGCCGGATCTTGAGGCGGATCGGGATGTGCTTGGGCCCGCCGACGAACGACGACGCCAACAGCTCGACGGGGCCGTCGAGCTCGAACGCCTCGATCCGCTCGACGAAGTGCCGCCAGAACACCTTTAGGTCGAGCCGGGCGAGGTGCGCTCCGAGGCAGTAGTGCTCGCCGATGCCGAAGCCGAGGTGCGGGTTGGGCGACCGGTCCAGGCGGAAGGCGTACGGATCGTCGAAGACGGCCTCGTCCCGATTGGCGGAGGCGTAGAACAGGGCCAGATGGTCGCCCGCTCGGATCTGGGTGCCGTGCAGCTCGTAGTCGGCGGTGGCGGTGCGCACGAAGTGGTTGACCGGGGTGGTCCAGCGGACGATCTCGTCGGCACCGGTGGCCAGCAGCCCAGGGTCGCGCCGCAGCGCCGCCAGCTGGTCGGGGTGATCGTGCAGGGCCAGCAACCCACCGGAGATGGCGTTGCGCGTGGTGTCGTGCCCGGCGACCATCACGAGGAACAGCAGCGAGTACAGCTCGAAGCGTGGCACGGGCTCGCCGTCGATCTCGGCCGCGGCCAGCACGCTCGACAGGTCGTCCCGCGGGTCGGCCCGTCGTTCGTCGAGCAGCTCGTCGAAGTAGGCGAACGCCTCGCCGATGAAGGCCAGGGCCTCTTGCACCGACTCCCCGTCGAGCATGAACTCCGGGTCCTCGAGCCCGAAGTTCTGGTTGGTGATGCGCAGCACGAACTCCTCGCGCTCGTCGGGGATGCCGAGGATCTCGGTGATCATGCGCAGCGGCTGGCGGGCAGCCACGTCGCGCACGAAGTCGGCGCGGACCCAACCGTCGCCGTCGGCGCGCTCGGCGAGCTGGTCCCAGAGGACGGCCGTGATGTCGTCGAGTCGCGCCTCGAGCTGTGCGATGGCACGCGGCGTGAACCACGAGCTCACCAGCTTGCGGAAGTCGCGGTGCTCGGGCGGGTCCTGGTTGACGAGCATGCGCAGCGGCGGGTTGTCGTCGAAGGCGCCCGGATCGAAGCCCGGTGGATCGGGGATCAGGATGAACCGCCCCGCGCTCTTGAAGCGTTCGGGTTGGCGGGACACCTCGGTGATGTCGGCGGCCGTCGTGATCGCCCAGAACGGCCGGTACCCCTCCGGGGCGAAGCGGTGCACCGGGTCCTCGGCGCGCAGGCGGGCCCAGGCGTCGTGCGGGTAGCCGTGCTCGGCGTAGGACGCCGCAGTGATCACGTCGAGCTCGTCGAGCGTGGTGTCGGTCATGAGGTTCCCCGAAGTCTGGGCGGGCGTCAGGTGAAGATGATCTCGCCGCCGGCGGCGATGTCGTAGAACTCGCCGACGGTGATGATGCCCTGGACCTGCTCGACGAAGTCGTCCTCGGTCATGTCGAACATGTCGACCGAGGCCTTGCAGGCGTACATGCCGGCGCCGGTGTCGCCGATGAACTCGACGAACTCGGGGATGTCGGGGATCTCGAGCTCGTGCATCTTCTTGGCCATCATGTGCGTAGCGATGCCCGACATGCCGGGTAGGGCGCCCAGCAACGTCGCCATGTGCATGCCGGGGTTGCCGACGGTGGCGACCTTGATGTGCTCCATGCGCTTGCGGTGGATGGCGTCGAGCCCGAAGAAGGTGAAGAACAGGTTGGCCTCGATGCCTTCGGCTCGCGCCCCGTTGGCCATGATCAGGCCGGGGTAGATGCCGTCCAAGGACCCCTTGGAGATGATGATCGAGACCTTCTCGATGGTGTCGCCCATGATCTGGTGCTCCTGTGTGCTGCGGTCGGTGTGCTGCGGTCGGTGTGCTGGTGCGGTCAGATGCAGCCGCGGGGCTTGGGGATGCCGGCGACCTTGGCCGCCTGCTTGGCCGGAC
Source organism: Acidimicrobiales bacterium (assembly GCA_020439175.1). Lineage (GTDB taxonomy): Bacteria > Actinomycetota > Acidimicrobiia > Acidimicrobiales > Acidimicrobilacustridaceae > JAGQTE01. The sequence goes on from JAGQTE010000427.1 coordinate 15,610, forward strand.
CCTTGGGGAACAGCTGGTACAGCTCCTTGACGGGGACGCCGGACGTCTTGCCGAGGATGCGTACCGTGGGTCCCGTGCCCTTGGCGTCGTACTCGCTGCGCATGAAGCGGATGACCTCCCAGTGCCGGTCGGTCAGCGTGTCGATGCCCTCGCCGGCGGCGAGCTCGGGGGCCATCGCCTCGGTCCACTGGGTCGGGTCCTCGAAGAAGCCCTCGTCGTTGACGGTCACGTCGGTGCCTGCGTAGGTGGCGGTGGGCATGGGTCCTCCTGGTCGGTCGCGTGCAGGTGGGTCGGGTGGTCGGGTCGTGGTGGTCGGGGTGGCGGTGGTCGGGGTGGCGGTGGTCGTCTGGTCAAGCGTCGGTGGCGGCGTCCGGAGCGTCGTCGTCGGGGTGCTCCTTGCCCGAGGTGGGCATGGCGGCGGCGATGCCGGGCACGTCGCGGCCCGGCAGCAGGGCGTGCCAGTACACCGACTCGAACATCAGCTTGCCGAGGTGGTTGAGTCGGGAGTTCTTGAGCAGCGGCATGCCGACCTTGGCCGGGAAGTGGCCGGGCAGCGGCTCGGTCTCGTAGTTGAAGTCGATCAACAGGGCCTTGCCGAACCCGGTCTCGATGAAGCAGTTGGCGTGACCGTCGTAGGAGCCGTCGAGCTCCTCGCCGGCGAGGAACCGCCGCACGTTCTCGGTCAGGACCTCGCCCTCGAAGTGCGTGACGGAACCGGCCTTCGACGCCGGCAGGTTTGAGGCGTCACCGATGACGAAGATGTTCGGCTTGGCCTTCGACTGCAGCGTGTGCTCGTCGGCCGGTACGAAGTCGAGCTCATCGCCGAGACCGGGTGAGCGGCCCACGTACTCGGCACCGCCGTGCAACGGGATGGTGACGAGCAGGTCGAACGGGACCTCACGCTCGTCCCAGCTCACGATGCGACCGCCGTCGCCGTCGACGGACCCCGTGTTGAACTCGGTCACCAGCTCGATGCCCTTGTCGCCGAGCATCGAGCTGAGCGTCGCCGACGCCACCGGCTTGGTGAAGGCGCCGTCGAGCGGCGTGACGTAGGTCAGCTCGACCTTGTCGCGGATGCCGCGCTCGGTGAAGTAGGCGTCGGCGAGGAAGGAGAACTCGAGGGGGGCGACCGGGCACTTGATGGGCAGGTCGACGACGTTGACGACGACGCGCCCGCCGTCGAAGCGGGCGAGCGCTTCGGCGAGCGCCGCCGCGCCTTCCGGCGTGTAGAAGGTGAAGATCCGCTCCATCCACCCGGCGTCGGTCAGCCCTTCGGTCTCGTCGGGGAGCAGTCGCGCGCCGGTGGCGATGACCAGCACGTCGTAGTCGAGGGTGTCGCCGCCGGCGAGGCTGACGGTCTGGGCCTCGATGTCGACGGCCGACACCTCGTCCTCACGGAAGTCGATGTGGTGGTGCAGCTGGCGGTGGCGGGGTCGCACGATGTCGCCGACGTGCACGTGCCCGAACGGCACGAACAGCAAGCCCGGCTGATAGACGTGGGTGTCGTCGCGGTCCACCACGGTGATCGTCAGCTCGTCGGCGCCGTAGTGCTTGCGCAGACGGTTCGCCATGATCGTCCCGCCGGTCCCGCCGCCGAGGATCACCAGTCGCTGGGGCATCGTCCACTCCCGGTCGCTCGAGTTCCGATTGCCGGGATCGATGGTACGGCGACGGCGGCGACGGCGGCGGTGCCGATGGTCGCCGAGCAGGGGGCCGAAGGTCCCGAATCCCCTGGGCGTCCGCCGCCGCGATCTACCGTCTGACCCGTGGGTGCAGCGACGGTTGGGACGCAGGCGGCGGGGAGGCGAGCGCGACGCATCGGCGCAGCGCTGATCGCCCTCGGCATGATCGGTGCAGTCGGCAGCATCGTGGCCGGGGTGCTGGCGGCCTCGTCGGCGACGGCGAACCTGGCGCGGGTCGAGGCGCCCGGCTCGGTGACGACGCAGCTCCAAGCCGGGCGCTACTCGTTGTGGGCGCCCTCGGACCGGAACCTGACCTTCTACGACGTGATCATCGAGGGCCCTGCCGGCACCGTCGAGTACCGGCCGTACGGCTTCTTCGGGTCGTCGGACGCCATCGTCGACGGCGGCGCGACCTACCGGTCCGACGGCTTCTTCGAGCCGCCGGTCGCCGGCTCCTACACCGTGACGTTGACCGACGACGGCCAGGACCTGTCCGAGCCGATGACGGTGCTCGTCGGTCCCGGCGACGGCTACGGCGTCACGATCTTCTTGTGGTCGGCGCTCGGCGTGCTCGTCAGCGGCATCGTCGGCGTCGTGGGCCTCATCCTGGTGATCGTCGGTGTCGTGCGCCGCAACCGGGCCCGTCGCCAACAGCCGCCGCCCGGCTGGTCACCGCAGCAGCCCGGCTACCCGCAGCAGCCCGGCTACGTGCAGCAGCCCGGCTACCCGCAAC
>JAGQTE010000428.1 GCA_020439175.1 Acidimicrobiales bacterium
GCCCTGGGAGGGCACCCAGGCCCCGTCGATGTACAGCGTGTCGTGATGGCGAGCGTCGCTCATGCGGTCCCCCGGTTCGGTCCGGCCCCATCGGGCCCGGCGGTGCGCCCCGCGGGCGCCTGCCGGCAGCGAGCCTACCGACGTGACCGGTCGAACAGGCCCGACACGGCGACGCGAGCCCGCGGGGTGGCGACCATCACGACCGCTGCCACGGCCAACGGCAGCGTCGTGCGGCTGGCGTTGCGCTCCGGACCGATGACATCGGCGGCGACGATCGTGAGCAGGGCCAGCTGGGTCACGACCACCCCGGCGAGCGGGTGGCGCCATCCGCCGCGCACCAGGGCCACGACCACGAGCACCCCCGTGAGCGCCACGATCACGGCGCCACCCCGCTCGACCCCGGCGGCCCACTGCCGGGCCGACTCCCACAGGCCGACGCCGGGCGCCGCCAGCGTCCCGGCCGAGTTGACCCCGACCGGTACGGTCGCCCGCAGCACGAGATACCAGGCTGCGGCGACGACGGCCGGCACGACGGCGAGACGCAGCGCCGGCCGGTCGCGGCGTGACAGCAGCCACCCGAGCAGGACGAGCACGGCCGTCTCGCGCGTCAGGACCGCTGCCACACCCAGGCCCAGGGCCCAACGCGTCCGGCCGCGCCCATCACAGGCAAGCGCAGCCATGGCCAGCGCCAGCGCCGCCGTGTCCCCGGCGCTGATCCGCAGACCCATCCACGCTCCGGGCAGGATGCCGGGGACGACCGCCACCAGCGGTGAGCCGCCGAACGTGGCGCTCAGCGCGCCGGTCGACAGGCACAGGCCCGCCACGGCGATGACGCCCACCACGGCCATCGCCAGGACCAAGCCGTCGCCGCCGCCGACGGGGTGCAGCAGCCATGCTGCGAGCGGGAAGCCGATCCGCTGCAGGCGGTACACCGGGGCATCCAACCCGGTGGCCGCCTGGTCCAGGTCGAACGGGTCGCGGGCGACGACGTAGAAGTAGGCGCTGTCGTGGCCACCGGGACCGACGGCGTCGTCTCCCAGCTCGGCGCGCAGCACCGGCGCCGCCAGGGCATCGGGCTGCGCCACGACCAGCCCGCCGAAGGTGTCGCGCGTCGACGACAGGTTGGCGAGCATGAGCACGAGGCACAGCGCCGTGCCCGCCACCGTCGCCGCCACCAGCGGCCGCCAGGGCAAGGCCCGCACTGCGGCACCGGTCATGTCGGTGGCGTCAGATCGACGCCAGGCCGAGGTTGGCGTAGATCTGGCGGGTCGCCGGCGAGCGGTTGAGCGTATAGAAGTGCAAGCCCGGCACGCCTTCGTCGAGCAACCGTCGGCTGAGCTCGGTCGCCACGTCGACGCCGATCTTGGCCACCTCGGACGGATCGTCGGCCACGGGCTCGATGCGCTCGGCCAGCCAGGTCGGGAAGGCGGCACCGGCCAGCTCGGCGAAGCGCTGGATCTGTCGGGCGTTGGTCACCGGCATGATGCCGGGCAGGATCGGCACCTCGCAGCCCAACGCTGCCAACTCCTCCACCATCCGCAGGTAGTGGTCGGCCTCGAAGAAGAACTGCGTGATGCCGAAGTCCGCCAGGGCCAGCTTCTCGGCGAGGTGCTGCCGGTCGCGCGCCCGGTCGCCGCCCGAGCGCGGGTGCAGCTCGGGGTGGGCGGCGACGCCGATCGAGAAGTCGCCGACCTGACGCACCAGCTCCACCAGCTCGAAGGCGAAGTTCAGGTCGGTCGGGTGCGGGGCGTCGTCGGTCGGCGGATCGCCGGCGAGGGCCAAGATGTTGGCGATGCCGGCCTCGCGGTACTCCTCCAACAGCGACACGAGCTCGTCCCGGGTGTGCGCGATGCACGTGAGGTGCGCCATCGAGGTGATGTCGAGGTCACGCTCGATGTGGACGACGATGTCGCGGGTCCGCTCACGGGTCGAACCGCCGGCGCCGTAGGTCACCGACACGAAGGACGGATCGAGCGGCTGGAGCTCGGCGATGGTCTTCTCCAGCTCGCGCGCCGCTTCGTCCGAGCGCGGCGGGAAAAACTCGAACGAGAACGTCTGCCCGGCGGCGAGCAGGTCGGCGATCTTGGCCATAGGGCTGTCCAGGGTAGGCGCGCTCAGAACCCGAGCACTCGCAATTCGGCTGCCGCCACCGTGTTGTCGAGCAACATGGCGCGCGTCATCGGCCCGACACCACCGATGCGCGGCGACAGCCAGGCCGCCACCTCTGCGACCTCGTCGGCCACGTCCGACAGGAGCTTGCGTCCCTCGAACGACACCCCGGCGGCCACGACGGCGGCACCGGGCTTGACCATGTCGGCGGTGATCAGCCCCGGCGATCCGGCGGCGGCCACGACGATGTCGGCCTGACGGGTGAAGGCGCCGATGTCGGCCACGCCGGTGTGGACGACCGTCACGGCGGCGTTGGCGGCGGGGCGCTTCAAGGTGAGCAGGTTCGCCAACGGGCGGCCGATCGTCAGGCCGCGCCCGACGATCACCACGTGGCGGCCGGCGATCGGCACGCCGTGGTGCTCCAGGAGACGCTGGATGCCCGCCGGGGTGCAGGGCAGGGGCGCGTCGACGCCTTGGACCAGCCGACCGAGGTTCACCGGGTGCAGCCCATCGGCGTCCTTGGCCGGGTCGACGTCGAGCAGCGCCGCCTCGTAGTCGAGGTGCGCAGGGAACGGGTACTGCATGAGGTAGGCGTCGACGTCGTCGCGGGCGTTGAAGTCCGCCACCACCGCCGCCACGTCGGCCTGCGTGGCATCCGCCGGCAGGTGCACGCTCACCGAGCCGATGCCGAGGTCCTCGCAGTCGCGGTGCTTCATCGCCACGTAGTTGGCCGACGGTCCGTCGTCGCCGACGAGCAGCGTGCCCAGGCCGGGCGTGTGGCCGCGGGCCTCGAGCGCGGCGATCCGGTGGCGCAGGTCCGCCTTGATGGTGGCGGCGACGGCCTCGCCGTCGAGGAGCTGTGCGGTCATCGGTCCTCCGGGCTGGTTCGGGTGCTCAGTGCAGGAAGTGGCGCTCACCGGTGAAGATCATGGCCACGCCCAGCTCGTCGGCACGAGCGATGGTGTCGGCGTCGCGCATGGCGCCACCGGGCTGGATCACGACCGCCACGCCGGCGTCCGCCGCCGCCTCGATGCCGTCGGGGAACGGGTAGAAGGCGTCCGACGCGCAGGCGCCGCCCTCGGCACGACCTGCGGCCTTCTTGGCCGCGATCTCGCCGGACTCGACACGGTTCTGCTGCCCGGCGCCGATGCCCCAGGCCACGCCGTCGCGCACCAGCACGATGGCGTTGGACTTCACGTGGCCGCACACCCGCCACGCCAGCGCGGCGTCGGCGAGCTCCTGGTCGGTCGGTTGGCGCGTGGTGACCACCTGCCAGTCGTCGACGGTGGCGGCGAAGTGGTGGGCGGTCTGGGCCAGCCATCCGCCGTTGATCTGGCGCAGCTCACGCGCCGAGGTGGCGGGCGGCGGAGCTTCGAGCAGGCGGGTGTTCTTGCGCTTGGCCCGCAGGGCGTCGAGCGTGCCCGGCTCGTACCCCGGGGCGATGACCACGTCCGCCTGCGCCGCGTCCACCATCGCCTCCACGGTCGCCGTGTCGACCGGGCGGTTGAGGGCCACGATGCCGCCGAAGGCCGAGCGCTCGTCGCAGGCGAAGGCCTTGGCGTAGGCGTCGGCGAGCGAGTCGGCGACGGCGACACCGCAGGGGTTGGCATGCTTGATGATCGCTACCGTCGGGCGATCGCCGAGGTCGTGGGCCAGCTCCCACGCCGCCGCCGCGTCGTAGAGGTTGAGGTAGCTGAGCGCCAGGCCGCTGTGCTGCACGACGTCGTCCCACCACGAGGTCGTACCGACCTCGCGATAGCGGGCGCCCGGCTGGTGCGGGTTCTCCCCGTAGCGCAGCTCGTCGACCTTCTCCAGCGCCAGGTGGATGGTGTCCGGCAGCTCGATGCCCTCGTCGAACCACGACACGATCTGCGCGTCGTAGGCGGCCGTCGTGGCGAAGGCCTTGCGGGCCAACGCCCGACGCGTGCCGGCCGACACGGCACCGTCGGCCCGCAACTCGGCCAGCACGGTCGGGTAGTCGGCCGGGTCGGTCACGA
>JAGQTE010000429.1 GCA_020439175.1 Acidimicrobiales bacterium
CGCAAGGCGCTGCCGGAGGACGGCGACGCGCCGCCGCTCGATCTCACCGACGGCGCCGGCATGGCTGCCGCCGCCGACGACCCGGGCCTGTACGAGGCGGCGGCGTGGCAGGGATCGGGTGGATCGCCCTCGCCGACGCTGTACGACCATGCCCTCGATCCGGATCTCGACTCCGACCACGGCGTGCGCATCGCCGCGCCGACGGCGACGATGCCCGGAGCCGAGTCGCCGATGGCGGTGACGCCGCGACCGGAAGGCGACCCGTTCGTGGTGGCGCCGACCGCTGCCGCGACCGCACCGCCGGGCCGCGGCACGAAGCCGCCGGCGACGAAGCGCCGTCGCCGCCGACGGTGGCTGGTGGCCCTGGTCGTCCTCGTCGTGCTGGCGGGTTCGGCGGCGGGTGCGTGGGCGTACGTCGGGTGGCAGTACCACGAGGTGCCGAACGTGGTCGGACAGCCCGTCGCCGCCGCCGAGTCCGCCGCGGCCGATGCCGGTTGGCAGCTCGTCCCGACGGAGCGCTTCGACGAGACGCAGCCGGCCGGGACGGTCCTGGAGCAGACCCCGGTGGCCGGGCAGCGGCTGGGTCGGGACGAGACCTTCGCCGTGGTCGTGTCCTCGGGGCCGCCGCCGGTGCCCGTCCCCGGCGACCTCGTCGGACGTCCCGTCGGTGAGGCGACCGATGCGCTGGCCGCGCTCGGCCTGCGTGCGGGTTCGGTGCCCGCCTTCGACGAGGAGGTGCCGGCGGACCACGTGATCGCCCTGGCACCCGGTACGCCGCCCGAGGTGACCAAGGGCGGCGAGGTGGTGCTGATCGTGTCCCAGGGCCCCGAGCCGCGGACCATCCCGGGCGATCTCGTCGGCTCGACCCTGGCCGACGTCCGCGAGCGCCTCGAGGCGTTGGGGCTCGACGTGTCGCCCGTGGAGCAGTTCGACGAGACGGTGCCGGCGGGCATCGTGTTCTGGTTGGATCCGGCGGCCGGCGAGCAGGTGCCGCGCGGCTCGACCGTCTCCGTCGGCGTGTCCAAGGGGCCGCCGACCGTCGTCGTCCCGGACGTGTCGGGCATGACCGTGGTCGAGGCGGCCGACGCGCTCGAGGCGGCGGGGCTGGTGGTCAGCGGCACCCAGGGCTCGCCGCGCCAGGACGTGGCGAGCACCTCGCCCGCCGCGGGGACCACCGTGAAGAAGGGGACCTCGGTGACGATCATCACCGGCGGCGCCAACAACGACGACTGATCCGACCCCCTTCGTCTGGTGCGCAGCTGCGCCGGCGCGGTGCAGCACCACGAGAACGGGTGTGGCCGAGTTCTGGCACGACAGCTGCCACCGGTAGCCTCGACCGAGTGCGCCGTGACGACCCCGAACCTGCGCGCACCGAGCCTGCCGATCCGGCCGATGCGGCGGATCCGGCCGGCACGGCGGACTGTGCCGACCCGGCGGAGCTGCTGACCGAGGCGACCGGCCTGGAGCCCGAGCAGGTCGTCCCGTGGCCGGTGCTGTGGCGCCAGCGCATGACCTCGAAGGTCGAGGGCGCCGGCGCCTATCCGTGGATCGTGGTGACGGCGGCCCTGTTCGGCCTGTTCACCGTCGGGTTCTCGATCACGATCCTGGCCATCTCCCTCGATCGCATCGCCATCGAGCTCGACACGTCCCGTTCGACGGTCATCTGGGTGGTGACCGGGCCGATCCTGCTCGGCGCCATCGTCACGCCGTCGGCAGGCAAGCTGGCCGACGTCTTCGGCGCCCGACGCGTGTACCTGATCGCCATGGCGACGTTCGGGATCTTCTCGGGGTTGTCGGCCATCTCCTGGTCGGCGTCCTCGCTCATCGCCTTCCGCGTGCTCGGGGCCGCCATCGGTTCGGCGACCGGCCCCGCGTCGATCGCCATCATCAACCGCCTGTTCCCGCGCGAACGGCGGGCCCAGGCCCTCGGCTACTGGTCGCTGGTCGCCGCCGGCGGACCGGTCGTCGGCGTCATCGTCGGCGGCCCGGTGGTCGAGGCGGTCGGGTGGCGGCCGATCTTCGCCGCCGCCGTGCCCCTGGCAGCCGTGACCGTCGTGGTGTGCGCCATCGTGTTCCCCGAGACGGAGCGACGCCGCGACGTGCGCTTCGACGTGGTCGGGGCGTTGCTGCTCGCCGGAGGCGCCGCGGCGTTCGTCATCGCCCTCAACCGCGGGCCGGAGCTGGGCTGGTCGTCGCCGGCGGTGGTGGCCGGGTTCGTCGCCGCCCCGGTGCTGCTCGGTTCGTTCGTGCTGTACGAGCGGCGGATCGTCCACCAGCTCATCCCGATGCGCTACTTCCGCGAGCGCAACGTCGCCTTCCCGTTCGCCAACCAGTTCTTCATGAACTTCGCGTACATGGGCGGCTTCTTCCTCACCCCGTTCCTGTTGCGCGACGTGCTGGGCTTCGGCGAGGCGAAGATCGGTGTGGTGTCCATCGCCCGGCCGCTGGTGTTCGCCATCGCCGGCCCGGTGGCGGGGTACCTGGCGACCCGCATCGGCGAGCGGATCAACGGCATCGTCGGCGCCGGCGCCATCGCGGCGTCGATGCTGGCCTTCGCCACGGTGGGGCCATCCACGGGGGAGTGGTTCATCGTCGTGGCGCTGATGCTGTCGGGCCTGGGCATGGGCACGGCGGCCCCGGCGATGACCGCCGCCGTCGCCAACGCCGTCGCCGAGGTGGACCTCGGCGTGATCGGTGGCGCGCAGCAGATGGTGAGCCAGATCGGCGTCGTGGTGGGAACCCAGGTGATGGTCACGGTGCAGCAGAGCCTCACCGACCCGGCCGACCCGGCCGCGGCGTACCACGCCGGCTACCTGGTCGGCGCCGTCGGCGCCGTGCTCGGCGTGGCGGCGGCGCTGTTCGTGCACAACTCGCACCGCCGACCGGCGGAGGTGCCGGCACCCGACGTGCTCGCCGCCACCTGAGCCCGGACGCGCGACGGGGGCGCCTCGGCGGCGCCCCCGTCGGCAACGACTCGTCGGTCCGGTGGACCGATCGGCGTGTCCTACTCGGTGATCTCGGCGATCTTGGCCGCGACGGCCTGGGCGGCGGGATCCGGGGTGCCCTGCTGCATGGCCATCATCTTGGTCATGTCGCCCTGCACCTTGATCTTGCCGGCCATGAAGGCCTGCATGCCCGCCTGCGGGTTCTGGTCGATGAAGATGGCCTTGGCCGTGGCGTAGTCGACGGTGACCGTGAGGTCGGGGGTGTCGAGCTTGCCGAGGTCGAGCTTCATCTCGCCGCTCGAGGTGTCCATGAACGCCTCGATCTTCTCGCCGTCACCCTTGAAGGGGGCCTCGGTGATCTCGAGGTTCATCGCCACCGTGTGCGCCGGCGGGCTGTCGGGGGCGGGCATCTCCTCCTGGATCTGCTTCGCCGCGGCGATCCACTCATCGGACAGGAACGGGTACTTGTCGGCCACGATGGACTCCATTTCTTCCTGCGGCTGCGGTGCCGCCTCACTGCCGTGCCCCCCTGCAGGGCCGAGCGACGGCCCGCCGAGCCGAAGCCGGCGAACCGGGGCCGAACGATAGCCAATCCCGGACGGTGCTGCTTGACCGATCAGTCAAGTAGGACGGATGTCACACGGCAGACGGTTCGGGCGTCGCATCGTGGCGCTCGCCGGAGCCGACGTCGGTAGCCCGCCGCGCCTGCCACGTCGTCCACGCCCACATGACGGCGATGCCGCCGAGGACGGCCAGCATGACGTCGAACCCGACCCGGAAGCGGGGCAACGGGATCAGCACGGCGACGATCAGGACCGGCACGATCATCGGCGCCAGCAGTGGGCTGAGGGGTCGGCGCTGCCGGCGCACCCACACCGCGCCGGCGACGGCGAACGGCGCGACCAGCCACGTGTAGTACTGCGCGGTGCGGGCGAAGACCCACCCCATGCCCTCCTGCAGCGCCGAGCGCTCCTCGGTGTCGCCGACCATGTAGAGGTTCAAGAACCGCCCGATCTTGGCGGCGGTCACGATCGGCAGCCGGCCGAGGTGGTCGGCGATGTAGGCCCGGGCGATGCGACCCCGCTCCATCTCGCGCACCGAGTCGTCCGCCGCATCCTCCATCGGGTGCTCGTAGACGCAGTCCCAGTTGTAGTAGCCGAAGTCCTTGCCCTCGTAGACGGCGTCGCACGAGGCGAGCAGCACGGTGATCTGCACGTTGGTGCTGATGAGCACCGGCTCGCTGAACCGGCTCAGGTTGTAGGC
>JAGQTE010000008.1 GCA_020439175.1 Acidimicrobiales bacterium
CCGTCGGCGGCGGCTGGGAGGCGGCGCGCGCGACGCTGGCGAACGAGCGCGTCTCCATGGGTTCGGGCTCGTCGTTCGGGCCCGGGCTCGAGGTCGTCCTGGCGTCGCCCGCCGCCGTCGATCACCCGGACCGGATCGGGGAGCTGGTGGCCGAGGCGCACGCCGTCGCCGTGCTGGGTCTGCGGGCGACGCTGCGGGCGTTGGCCGGCGCCGAGCCCGGCGCCGAGTCGAGCGTGCGCAAGCTCCTGGCGACGTCGCACGAGCAGCACGTGCAGGAGGTCGGTCTGCTGCTGGCCGGGCCCGACGGTGCCGTCGACGCCGGCGAAGCGGCGTTGTGGATCGGCGGCTTCCTCGGCAACCGGGCGCTGTCGATCGCCGGCGGCACGTCGGACATCCAGCGCAACATCGTCGCCGAGCGCCTCCTCGGCCTGCCCAAGGACCCGTGACCCCCACGTTCGTGTGGTGTCCACCCGCGCATGCGCGGTTCGGCACCACAAGAACGGAGTGGGTCAGGGCTGGCGCAGGCGGGCGCGCAGGTCGGTCTTGCGGACCTTGCCCGACGGCGTGCGCGGGAGGTCGGCGACGACCACCAGCTCCTCGGGCCACTTCTGCTTCGCCAGCCCGGCGTCGGCGAGGTGGGCCTGCAGGTCGGTGAGCTCCGGCGCCCGAGTCGCCGGGTCGGTGAGCCGGACGAATGCACAGGCGTGCTCGCCCAACCGCTCGTCCGGCGCGGCCACCACGGCGACCTCGGCGACGCCGGTCATGCGCAGCAGCACGTCCTCGACCTCGGCGGCAGAGATGTTCTCGCCACCGCGGATGATCACGTCGCTCAACCGGTCGGTGATCGTCAGCCAGCCGTCGGGGTCGAGCACGCCCACTTCGCCGGTGCGGTACCAGCCGTCGTCGGTGAACGTGCGCGCCGTGAGGGCGGGATCGGTGTAGCCGGCGCACAGGTCGGGGCCGCGGGTCCAGATCTCGCCGGGCTCGCCCGCCGCCAGCGCTTCGCCGGACGCGTCGACGATGCGCACCTCGACGCCGGGCAGCGGCCGACCGTCGGTGCGCTTGCGCGGCTCCTGCGGCAGGTCGTGCGGGGCGCCGGTGACCGACGGGTGCTCGGTGGCGCCGTACGACCGCGCCACCGAGATGCCCATGGCGATGGCACGGTCGGCCACCGCCTCGGGGACCGACGAGCCGCCGAGGCCGACGTAGCGCATCCGCTCGAGGTGCTCCGGCCCCCAGCCGGGGGCGTCGAGCAGCGACACGAGGAAGTACGTGGCGCCGCTGCCGGCGGTCAGGTCGCCGGCGACCATGGCGTCGAGCACGGCGGCGGGGTGCCACTGGTCGATGAGGTGCACGGCCTGGTCGCGGTACACCGGCAGCAGGAGGCCGGTGAGCATCCCGATGGCGTGGCCGACCGGGGCGCCGGGCAGCGTCGGGCGGCGCTCGGGCGGCTGGATGGCGGAGAGCTGGCGGATCTCGCCGACGATGCTGCGGTGGGTGTGGATGACGCCCTTCGGGTCGGCGGTGGTGCCCGAGGTGAACGCCACCAGCGCCGGAGCGTCCGGATCGACGTCGGCCGGGGCGTCGATCGGCGCCGCGTCCCCGGGCGCCCCGCCGACGGCCAACCCGGCCGGCCCCGTCAGGTCGACGGCGAGGTCGATCCGGCCGGTGGCGGGCTCGATCGGCGCGCCGGCGCTGTGCACGAGCACGGCGGGCGTGAGCTGGTCGAGGATGAACCCGACCTCCTTCGGGCCGTAGAAGTGCACGATCGGCACGAGCACGGCGCCGGCCAGCGCGCTGCCCCAGAACACGACGGCGGCCTCGACGCAGTTCGGCAGCTGGAACGCCACGATGTCGCCGGCACCGACGCCGTTGTCGGCCAGCCACCCGGCGAAGCGCCGTGCCGCGCCGTGCACGTCGGCGATCGTCC
>JAGQTE010000046.1 GCA_020439175.1 Acidimicrobiales bacterium
ACCGTCCCAACGACGACGGCGACGCCGAGCCCCAGGAACAGGGAGCGCATGCGCTCGGCCGTGAGGTCCCGCTCCACCCGCTCGGCGGGTGCCGGACCCGACGGCATCACCCGGCCATCGGTCGCGGTCGCCGCCGGCGATGACGAGGGGCCGCTCACGGCTCGAGCGTGTCGAGGATCTGCTGGAGGGTCTCCGGCGACGGGTTGTACTTCGCCAGCTCCTCCTGCAGCGCCGTCAGCTCGGGATCATCGGTCGGGTACGGGCGGTACTCCATGACCTCGTCGGCCCACTTGGCGGCGTTGGCGATGCCGGCCGCCTCGAAGGCCGCCACGAGCTCCGCCTCGGTGGCGTCGTTCGCCGACACCTTGGCCGACGCGGTCGATCCGCCGCTGCCGGTCGATCCCGACGCGGCGCTGGAGGCGGACGCCTTGGCGGTGGTGCTCGACGTCGACGCCGAGTCGGTGGACGAGCAGCCGACGGCGCCGAGGGCGAGCAGGGTCGCGGCGCCGGCGACGGCGAGGCGGACAGGACGTGCAGATGTGCTCATGCGAGGCAACGTAGAGATCGGCGGCGGCGCCGGGAAGGCCCTTTGCCGAGTCCTGGCGCACTTCTTGTGCGGCTCTTACCTGCCACTACCATCCGCAGCGCCATGCGCTACGAGCTGGACCCGACGACGTCGCGAGCGACGGTGCACGCCACGTCGAGCGTGCACCCGATCACGTCCAGCGCCGCCGTCACCGGATGGGTCGAGCTGACGCTGGCACCGGATGGGTCGGTCGACCTCGACCAGCCGGTCGACGGGTGGATCTGCGTGGCGCTGGCCGAGATGCGGTCGGGCAACCCGCTCGTGGACCGCGAGGCCGAACGTCGGTTGCAGGTGCGCAAGCACCCGACGATGGAGGGACGCCTCGTCTCGCTGGCCCCCGCTGCGCCCGACGGCGGGCACGAGCACCACTACGACGGCGAGGGCGAGCTCACGTTCCGGGGCCAGACGGCGCCGCTGACCGGTGGGTTGTCCGTCGACGTCGACGGCGACGAGCTGACCCTCACCGGAGACACGACGCTCGACGTCACCGACTACGGCGTGCAGCCCCCGAGCCTGCTCGTCATCAAGGTCCACTCCCTGGTGCGCATCGAGCTGCGGGCCACGGCCCGAGCAGGGGGCGAGGCCGCACCGGCCGCGGCCGGCCCCGGCGATGCCGCCGTCCCCGACCCCACCGCACCGCAGGAGCACCCATGAGCCACGTCGTCATCCTCGGAGGCGGCTTCGGCGGCCTCGCCGCCGCGCACGAGCTGCGCACCGCGCACCCCGAGCTCGACGTCACCGTCATCGACCGGCGCGACCACTTCTTCATGGGGTTCGCCAAGTTGTGGGACCTCGCCGGCATCCGGCCGCTGGTCCAGGGCACGCGCTCGCTCGACGCGCTGGCAGGGCGCGGCGTGCGCTTCGTGCAGGCCGACGTCGTCGATCTCGACGCCGCGGGTCGCCGGGTCACGATCGCCGGCGGCGAGGTGCTCGAGGCCGACGCGCTGATCATCGCCCTCGGCGCCGCCAAGGCGCCGCCGCACCTGGCGCTGCTCGAGGCGCCCAGCGCCCACGACCTCTACGACGGCGCGGCGCTGCCGGACATCCACGCCGATCTCGACGCCATCACCGCGGGCCGTGTCGTGGTGTCCATCCTGGGCGGCCCGTTCCTGTGCCCGCCCGCGCCCTTCGAGGCGGCCCTGGCGGTCGACGAGCGACTGCGGCGGCGCGGCGTGCGCCACGCGGTGTCGGTCGCCATCTCCACACCGCAGCCGATGACCTTGCCGGTCGCCGGGGTCGACGCCAGCCGGTACGTGGCGCAGTTCCTGGCCGAGCGCGACGTCGAGCTGCTGGCCGAGGCCAAGGTCGAGACCGTCGCCGACGGCGTCATCGGCTTCGCCGACGGCCGCACCAGCGCGTACGACGTGCTGCTCGGCGTGCCCGCCGCCGTGGCGCCCCGCCTGCTCGTCGACGCCGGGCTGACCGGCGCCTCCGGCTTCATCGAGCCCGACGTGGCGACGCTGCGCACCGGCGTCGAGCGCGTGTACGCCGTCGGCGATTGCACCCACATCCCGAACGCCATCGGCGCCCTGCCCAAGGCCGGCGTCTTCGCCGCCGCCGAGGGCGTCGTCGCCGCCACCAACGTCGCCGCCGACCTGCTCGGCACCGCCGAGGCCACCTTCGACGGCTACGGCTACTGCTTCCTGGAGCTGCCGGGCGAGCGGGTGGCGTTCGTCGAGGGCAACTTCCTCGCCGAGCCGCGCCCCGAGGTCACCTTGACCGAGGCCGATCACGCCCAGTACGAGCGCAAGGTGGCCTTCGAGCGGGAGCGCCTCGACACCTGGCTCGGCTGAGCGGGTTCAGCCCTCGGCCGCGACCGACTGCAGCAGCGTGCGGGTGCGCACGGTCTCGTCGTCGTTCGTGACGAACTCGAGCGCCGAGAAGTCGGTGGTGCCGGCGTCGGCGAAGGCGGCGAGCCCGGCCCGCACGGTGTCCTCGTCGCCGATGAGCGACACCCCTTCGGGGCCGTCGACGCCCTCGACGTCCATGACCTCGCGGTAGGACGGCAGGTCGTTGTAGTCGGCGAGGATCGCCGCCACGAGACCTCGCACCCGGTCGGGGTCGTCGGTGACGCAGACCGGCACGGAGGCGACGACGCGCGGGGCGGGTCGTCCGGCCCGCTCGGCGGCGGCACCCAGCGCCGGGGCCAGCCGCGTGGCGATCGTGCGCGGACCGCTCAGCCACAGGATCGTGCCGTCGGTGCGGGAACCGGCGAGGTCGAGCATGCGCGGGCCC
Organism: Acidimicrobiales bacterium; assembly: GCA_020439175.1. Lineage (GTDB taxonomy): Bacteria > Actinomycetota > Acidimicrobiia > Acidimicrobiales > Acidimicrobilacustridaceae > JAGQTE01. Next base: position 2,822 of record JAGQTE010000046.1, read on the forward strand.
ATCGCCGCCAGCATCACCGAGGGCGCCGGGACGTCGGCGGGCCCGCCGATGCCGGCGGCGTTGGCGGACCACGTGGCACCGGTGACGTCGACCGGTTGGTGCGCCATCGCCGGCAGCAGGATCGACAGGTACTCGTCCATGTGCTGCGCCGGCCGGGCGAACGGGATGCGGAACGTCGCCTCGACGGTGGGCTTGTGGGCCAGCCCGATGCCGACGACGAGTCGGTCGGGGCACAGCTGGGCCGTGGTCAGCGCCTGCGCCGCCAGCATCAGCGGGTGGCGTGGCCAGGTGGCGATGACCGCGGTGCCGAGCTCGATGGTCGAGGTCGCCTGCCCGATGACCGCCAGCGCCGTGAGGGCGTCGGGCGCCCCGAGCTGGGCGATCCACCAGGTGGCGAAGCCGTCCGCCTCGGCCTGGGCGGCGTGGGCGACCAGTTCGCCGACGGGCCGCCCGGCGGCGACGAGGCTCGATCCGTTGATGCCGATGCGCATCCGCACAGCATGCCGCGCCGGGCGGCCGGAGCGGCGCCCGCCGCCACGGGATCTGCCGGGGGACGACGGTAGCGTCGACGGGGTGCGGCGCTTCCCCACCGTCTCGGCCCGCGACCTCGAGGGCACCGATCGCCTCCTGCCCGACGACCTCGGCGGCGAGCGCAACGTGGCGCTCATCGCCTTCCGGCGCCATCACCAGGCCGCCGTCGACAGCTGGGTGCCGTGGCTCGAGGAGCGCGCCGCCGACGATCCGGACCTGCGGTTCTACGAGCTGCCCACGATCGGGACGCGCTGGTCGCCGGTGCGGCCGATGATCGACGGCGGGATGGCGACGGCGATCCGCACGCCGGCGGTGCTGGCGCGCACCTGGACGATCTACACCGACGTCCGGCGGATCACCACGCCGCTCGGCATCACCGACACCGACGACATCGCCGTGGTCCTGCTCGGGCGCGACGGCCTCGTCCGATGGCAGAGCACCGGCGCCTTCGAACCCCGGCGCGCCAGCCGCCTCGGTGACGCCATCGACGCCATGCGCCAGAGCGCACCCGATGACGGCTCGTCCGACCACGCCAGGACCGGCCGCCAGTTCGACTTCGCCTTCGCTCCCGCCGCTCGGCCGCTGCTCGCCGCCGCGGGCATCGTGCCGTCCACGGCGCACGTCACGGTCACCGACGACGAGGTGGTCGCCCGCTTCGGGCCGTGGTGCTGTCGCACGCCGCGCACGAACGTGCGCGACGCCACCACGTCCGGGCCCTACCGCGCCCATCGCGCCATCGGCGTGCGCCTCTCGCTCGCCGACGGCGGCCTCACCTTCGGCTCCACCACCGCCGGCGGCGTCTGCATCCGCTTCCACGAGCCGGTGGGCGGGCTCGTGCCGCGTGTCGACCACCTGCACCCCGGGCTCACGGTGACGGTCGCCGATCGCGACGGGCTGGTGGCGGCACTCGACGACGCCCGACGCGTCGGCGACTGAGCCACCCGGTCGACCGGCGATGACGCCGGCGGACGTCACGACATGAGGTGGCGCGCCGAGTAGACCGGCAGGTCGAGGTAGGTGCACACCCCGGGCGGCGCGGCGACGACGGCCGGGATGGCGTTGACGACCGCCATGGCCGTGGCCAGGCAGCCGGCGTGGTTGTGGTCGCCGACGTCGGAGCTGAGGTCCAGCTCGAGGCGGTAGTTCGGCTCGCCGCCGACGAGGATGCGGTAGCCCGCGCCCTGCGGCCAGTCGGGGGCGTCGCCGTCACGCAGCCGCGTGACGTGCTCGACGACGATGCGCGCCTCGCCGTCGACCATGCCGCGGATCTCGAAGCGCATGCCCGAGATGGTGCCGGCCTCGATCGTGCCCGAGGCGATGTCGAACGCCTCGTCGGCGTGGATCAGCTCGTGCCACTCCTCGATGCCGTCGAGCGTCACGTCGAGGGCGGCGGCGACCAGCTCGATGACGGGGCCCCACGCCAGGGTCGTCGAGCCCGGCGCCAGCAGCAGCGAGTGCGAGGCGTCGGGCTTGCCGAACCCCATGATCTCGAACATGGTGAACGGGTTGTCCCACGTGGCGTAGTTGACGATCTCCATCATGCGGACGGTGTCGACCCGCTTGGACAGCGCCATCAGCTGCACGGCGAACCCGGCGTTGCCGAAGCCGGGGTCGATGCCGTTGGTGTAGAAGCTCGTGCCGCCCGCCTCGCACGCCGCCTGCAGCTTGTCGTACACACCCTCGCCGGCGGCCTTCGGGTACAGCAGCGGCACGAAGCTGGTGTTCACCACGTTCTTGCCCGCCGCCAGCATCCGGCACAGGTCGTCGACGACCTCGTCGGGGCGGATGTCGGAGTGCGCCATGTAGCAGACCACCTCGGCGTCGGAGGCCAACAGCGCGTCGGCGTCCTGGGTGGCGAGCACGCCCACGGGGTCGAGGCCGCACAGCTCGCCGGCGTCGCGACCGGCCTTGGCGTCCGAGTGCACCCACAACCCCGCCAGCTCGAGGTCGGGATGCTCGACGATGGCCGGGACGGCGTGGATGCCCACCGTGCCGGTGGCCCACTGGATCACACGAATGGTCATGGCGACAGAACCTATCGGGAGGGTTACCGTGACGCGATGCGTGCCTTCGACGCCGACAACCACTACTACGAGGCCACCGACGCCTTCACCCGCCACGTCGACAAGCGGATGCAGAGCCGGTGCATGCGCTGGGCCGAGATCGACGGCAAGCAACGGCTCCTCGTCGGCGGCAAGATCAACCGGTTCATCCCGAACCCGACGTTCGACCCGGTGGCCAAACCCGGCGCGCTGATCGACTACTTCCGCGGCAAGACGTCGATCACCAACCTGCACAGCGCCTTCGGCGAGCTCGACCCGATCCAGCCCGCGTACCGAGATCCGGCAGCCCGCGTCGAGCTGATGGACGCGCAAGGCCTCGACGCCGCCTTCGTGTTCCCGACCCTCGGCGTCGGCATGGAGAGCTCGCTGGCGCACGACCGCGACGCGCTGCTGGCGGCGTTCGCCGGCTTCAACCGGTGGCTGCTCGATGACTGGACCTTCAACTACCACGACCGTCTCTACGCCACGCCGTACCTGACGCTGGCCGACGTCGATTGGGCCGTCGCCGAGCTCGAGTTCGTGCTCGACCACGGCGCCCGCATCATCAACATGCGGCCGGGTCCGATCACCGACCCCGCCGGCAACCGGTCGCTCGGGCACCCCGACCACGATCCGTTCTGGGCGCGGGTCAACGAAGCCGGGATCACCGTGGCGTTCCACGCCGGCGACGCCGGCTACGGCTTCATGCTCGAGCAGTGGGGAGTCAACCCCGAGTTCCAGGCGTTCCGCATCCCGGCGCTGTTCCAGCTGCTGACGATGTCACCGATCAGCGACACCGTGGCGTCCCTGCTGGCGGACGGCGTGTTCCTCCGGTTCCCCAACGTCCGCGTCGCCACCATCGAGAACGGCTCCGAGTGGGTCGCCCCGCTGTGCAAGAAGCTGCGCAAGGTCTACGCCATGCGCGGGCCCATGTGGGACGAGGACCCGATCGAGACGCTGCGCCGGCACGTCTACGTGGCGCCCTTCTACGAGGACGACCTGGCGGAGCTGCGCGACCTGATCGGCATCGACCGCATCATCTTCGGATCGGACTACCCGCACGCCGAGGGGCTCGCCGACCCGATCAGCTACGTCGACGACCTCACGGCCGCGGGCTTCGACGCCGCCGAGGTCGACAAGGTCATGTACGCCAACGCCGCCTCGCTGGCGGTGCCGCTCACGGGCTGAGCACGCCGACGGTGGCGTCGGTGATCGTGCCGACCGCGGCCCGCATCCCACGGCCCAGGCCGGCCAGGTGCGGGATCCGACCGGGATGGCGGACCAGGTAGCGCGCCGTCGCCCCGATGTCGGCACTGCCGTCGGCGCGGGTCATGGCCAGCAGCTCGTCGTCGACGAGCGGGTCGCCGGCCCGGTCGCTGATCGCCCGCAGCACGGACCACGGCACGCCGCGCGCGGCGGCGACCAGGGCGATCGCCGCCGTCTCCATGTCGACGGCGACGACGTCGCGGGCACGCAGCTCGGCCAACGCCTCGGGCGTGTTGTGCAGGCGGTCGGTGCTCAACAGGGTGCCCCGGGGCGCCACGCCGCCGAGGGGCGCATGGTCGAGGCGCTCGCCCGTGTGCTCGACCTCGACGGCAGCGGGGGCCA
>JAGQTE010000430.1 GCA_020439175.1 Acidimicrobiales bacterium
GCACCTTCGCCCCGATCGTCGCCGGCGCCGGCAAGATGCCGTATCGCACGTTCGTCACCTACAACGTCGTCGGCGGATTCGTCTGGGCCGTGGGCTTCACCCAGGCCGGCTACTGGTTGGGCCAGACGTTCCCGGAGCTCGGCGACTCGATCGAGAAGATCATCATCGTGATCATCATCGTCTCGCTGCTGCCGGTCGGCGTCGAGATCCTGCGCCACCGGCGCAAGGCCGCCAAGGAGCGCGCCCTCGCCGACGAGCAGGCCTGACCGCCGTCCGCCGGGGCTCGCTGCCGGGTCGCGCTACGGGAACGACTGGCCGGCGAGCTTGCGGTTCTTGAACGACGCCTTGACGTAGTCGCGGTTCATGTAGGCGATGAAGTCGATCGAGATCTCCTTCGGGCACGCCTCCTGGCACTCGCCGTAGTTCGTGCACGAGCCGAAGAAGCGCTCCATCGTCTCGACCATGTCGGTGGTGCGGGCCCACCGCTGCGCCTGGCCCTGCGGCATCAGGTTCAGGTGGGCGAGCTTGGCGGACGTGAACAGCTGGGCGGCGCCGTTGGGGCACGCGGCGATGCACGCACCGCACCCGATGCAGGCGGCGGCGTCCATCGAGGCGTCGGCCACCGGCTTGGGCACCGGGATCAGGTTGGCGTCGGGTGCGCCGCCCGTGTCGGCCGAGATGAAGCCGCCGGCCTCGATGATGGCGTCCATCGGGCTGCGGTCGACGATCAGGTCCCGCATCACCGGGAAGGCCGCCGCCCGCCACGGCTCGACGGCGATCTCGGCGCCGTCGGCGAACTTGCGCATGTGCAGCTGGCAGGTCGCCGTGCCCTTCTCGGGGCCGTGCGGGACGCCGTTGATCATGACGCCGCACGTGCCGCAGATGCCCTCGCGGCAGTCGCTGTCGAAGGCGACCGGCTCGCCGCCGTCCTCGATGATGCGCTCGTTGAGCGTGTCGAGCACCTCGAGGAACGACATGTCCTCGGAGACGTCGTCGACCTGATGGGTCTCGAAGCGGCCGCCCGCCGTGGGGCCGTCCTGCCGCCAGATCTTCAGGGTCACGCGCATGGGGTGGTTCTCCTCGTCCGGGCGGCGATCACTTGTAGCTGCGCTGGGTCAGCTTCACGTACTCGAAGTCCAGTTGCTCCTTGTTGAGCTCCTGGGCGGTGCCTGGGCCCTGCCACTCCCAGGCGGCGACGTAGGCGAAGTGCTCGTCGTCGCGCAGCGCCTCGCCCTCCTCGGTCTGGTGCTCCTCACGGAAGTGGCCGCCGCAGGACTCCTCGCGGTGCAGGGCGTCGCGACACATCAGCTCGCCGAGCTCGAAGAAGTCGTCGACGCGCTGCACCTTCTCGAGCGACTGGTTGATGGTGTCCGCCGAGCCGGGCACCCGCACGTTGGTGCGGAACTCCTCGCGCAGCGCCGGGATCTCCGACAGCGCCTTCTCCAGGCCGGCCTTGTTGCGGCCCATCCCGCAGTAGTCCCACACGATCTTGCCGAGCTCGCGGTGGTAGTGGTCGACCGAGCGGGTGCCGTTGACCGACAGCCACCGGGCGACGTCGTCGCGCACGCCGGCCTCGGCCTGGGCGAACACCGGGTCGCTGGTCGGCACCACCGGGTCACCGAGCATGCCGGCCAGGTAGTCGCCGAGCACGTAGGGGATGACGAAGTAGCCGTCGGCGAGCCCCTGCATCAGCGCCGAGGCGCCGAGGCGGTTGGCGCCGTGGTCGGAGAAGTTGGCCTCGCCGAGGGCGTAGACGCCGGGGATGGTGGTCATCAGGTTGTAGTCCACCCACAGGCCGCCCATCGTGTAGTGCGGCGCCGGGTAGATGCGCATCGGCATGTCGTAGGGGTTCTCCCCGGTGATGCGCTCGTACATGTCGAACAGGTTCCCGTAGCGCTCCTCGACGACGCTGCGCCCGAGCCGGTTGATCGAGTCGGCGAAGTCCAGGTACACGCCGTTCTTGAGCGCGCCGACGCCGTGGCCGGTGTCGACCTCGCGCTTGGAGGCGCGGCTGGCGACGTCGCGCGGGACGAGGTTGCCGAACGCCGGGTACCGGCGCTCGAGGTAGTAGTCGCGCTGGTCCTCGGGGATCTGCGACGCCGGTCGGGTCTCGTCGGGGTTCTTCGGCACCCAGATGCGGCCGTCGTTGCGCAGCGACTCCGACATCAAGGTCAGCTTCGACTGGAACTCGTCGTTGGCCGGGATGCACGTCGGGTGGATCTGCGTGTAGCAGGGGTTGGCGAACGCTGCGCCCTTGCGGTGCGCCCGCCACGCCGCGGTGGCGTTGCAGTTCATGGCGTTCGTCGACAGGTAGAAGGCGTTGGAGTAGCCGCCGGTGCACAGCAGCACGGCGTGGCCCGAGTGCGACGTGATCTCGCCCGTCTGGAGGTTGCGCACGACGATGCCGGCGGCCTTGCCGTCCTTGAGCACCACGTCGAGCATCTCGGTCTTCGAGAACAGCTCGACGGCGCCGATGGCCACCTGCTCCATCAGCGCCTGGTAGGCGCCGAGCAGGAGCTGCTGGCCGGTCTGGCCCCGGGCGTAGAAGGTCCGCGACACCTGGGCGCCACCGAACGAGCGGTTGTCGAGCAGGCCGCCGTACTCGCGGGCGAAGGGCACGCCCTGGGCGGTGGCCTGGTCGATGATGTTCACCGACTCCTCGGCCAGCCGGTGCACGTTGGCCTCGCGGGCGCGGAAGTCGCCGCCCTTCACGGTGTCGTAGAAGAGGCGGTACACCGAGTCGCCGTCGCCCTTGTAGTTCTTGGCGGCGTTGATGCCGCCCTGGGCGGCGATGGAGTGGGCCCGGCGGGGCGAGTCGTGGAA
>JAGQTE010000431.1 GCA_020439175.1 Acidimicrobiales bacterium
GCGCCACGGCACGATCGGACCCGACGCAGCCTCGCCACGGGCGCAGCGTGCGTGGCGCGGCTGGCCGTCGCGGCGGCTGCGGTCCTATCGTGCGACGATGCGACTGGAACCGGGACTGCGGGCCGAGGTCGAGCTGGATGTCGCCGACGCCGACACCGCCGTCGCCCTCCGATCGGGCAGCGTGCCGGTGCTCGCCACGCCACGGGTCGTCGCCCTGTGCGAGGAGGCGGCGGTCAAGGTCCTCGACGGCCGTCTCGACGCCGGCGAGACGACGGTCGGGATGCAGGTGCAGCTCGACCATCTGGCGCCGACGGCCGTGGGGCACCGCGTCGCCGCCGAGGCGACGATCGAGCGGGTCACCGGTCGGCGCATCACCTTCACCGTGTCGGTCAACGACGAGCGCGGCCTGATCGCGGTCGGGCGCGTCACCCGGGTGATCGTCGACATCGAGCGGTTCCTCGACAAAGCCGGGCGCTGAACCGCAGGTTCAGCTCGAGCGGTCGACACGCCCGCGCGCACCGACCACGCCGACGAAGCTGAGCGCGGCGCCGACGCAGAGCAGGACGTCGATCGGGACCCGTCCGGTCGGCGTGGCGACGACCAGCAGCAGCTGGCTGCCCATGATCGCCAGCGCCGCCAGCCCGACGAGCTCCGCCCCACGGCTGCGTCGGGCGCGGAGCAACCCGACGACGCCGGCGAGGCCGACGGCGAGCCCGGCCACGACGGCGAGCGGCCGCAGACGCGCCGGGATGCCGTCGCGCTCGTCGGCCAGCCGGTTCGGCTCGAGCTGGAGCTCGAGCACCGCGAGCGCGTTGCGCCCGGCCGCCGTCAGCAGTTGGCGGGGGTGCGCACGGAGGTCGTCGACGGCGCGCTCGCGCAGGGCACGATCCCACGCCGCCTCGTCGAAGCGGGTGAGCGCCAGGTCGTCGAAGCGCGCGTCCACCAAGGCGTCGACCCCCACGCCCGACGCCGCCGCCTCGTCCGAGTACAGCGCTGCCAGCTGGCGGCCGACGTCGGTCGACACGACCGGCACGCCGAGCAGCATCGAGTTCCGCAGCAGCCACGGGAACAGCACCAGGCCCACCACGAGCGCGAACCACCCGGCGCGGCGCCAGTCGAGGCGCCAGCCGGTCCATGCCAGCAGCACGACCGCCAGCACCAGGTACTCCGGCCGCGCCAGGACCAGCGCCCCGACGGCGACGGCGGCCGCCACAGCACGACCGTCGAGCAGCAGCACCAGCGTCGCCACCAGCAGCAACGCCACGAGCGACGACGCCAACGGCAGCACGTCCCGCACGGCGACGGCCGGCGCAACGGCGACCAGCAGCCCCGCCGCCAGACCGGTCAGCGACGCCGCGGGGGTCGCTGACACGGCGGCCCCCGGCGACGATGCGCCGGCCGTGGCGTCGGCGCCGGCGTCGGAACGATCGAAGGCGCGGGCACCCACGCGCACGCCGAGCCGGTCGACCACCACCACCACGCCGATCCCCAGACCGAGGCTGACCAGGCGGGCGGCCGTCACCGAGCGACCGAGGACCTCGAACACGGCGCCCAGCACGAACGGGTACGCCGGGGGCACCAGCGCCGTCGGGTGCAGCTCGACCTGCGGCGCGATGCCCGACAGCCCGAGGCCCCCGGCGAGGCGCGCCGCCGCGTCGACCTGGAGCGCTGCGTCACCGGCCACGGGATCGCCGCGCACCGCCGCCAGCAGCACCAGCCGCACCGCCAGCGCCACGCCCGCCAGCACGGCGACCCGAGCCACGCCCGACAAGGAGGCGAGCCGGTCGAGGGCGCCGGACCCCGGTGCAGGCGCCTGGCGCAGGTCGGAGACAGCGGCCACGAGTCGGCCACCGTAGTCCTGCCCGCCCGCACCGCCGGCGACGAGGGCGTGGCAGCGGACGGCGCCGCGACTCAGGCCGGGGCGGCGGCGGCGATCTCGTCGAGGAAGGCGACCAACGCGTCGCGCCAGGCGTCGGGCGCTTCGACCTGCGGGCTGTGGCCGCCGTCGGGCAGCACGGCGAGCCGGGCGTCGGGCAGGACCTCGGCCATGTGCCTGCTCGGCTCGACGAACAGCTCGTCGAGCGCGCCGACCATCACCAACGTCGGCGTCCTGATCGCCAGGAGTCGGTCGTAGGTGTCGAGCTCCCCGCCGATGGCCGGCAGCATGGCGGCGTACATCTCCGGGGCGCAGGCACGCAGGTTGCGGTCGCCGCGCGCCGCCCAGTCCGGCCGCTCGGCCCGGAGTCGCCGGTCGGCCTCCGTCACCAGCGGCCCGTCGTCGCCGAGCGCCGCCACCGCGTCCGCCACGGCGGGCATCCCGCCGGTGCGCGCCAGCTCCACGCCGAGCGCCAGCAGGTCCGGGTCGACCGGGATCGACCGGTACGACGTGTCCATGAGCACGAGGCCGTCGAGTCGTTCGGGCGCCGAGGCGGCCAGCTCCTGCGCCACCATGCCGCCCATCGAGTGGCCGAGGAGGACGAAGCGGTCCCACCCCAGGGCGTCGGCCACCTCCAGCGCATCGGCTGCGAACAGCTCGACGGCGTACGCCCGCTCGTCGGCCGGTTTGGCGCTGTCGCCGTGGCCACGATGGTCGGGGCCGACGACGTGCCAGCCGAGCGAGGCCAGCTCGTCGTACCAGTCGTCGAAGTCACCGCGGGTGCCGGTGAAGCCGTGCAGGAGCAACAGCGGACGCCCGCCGACGCCTGCCTCGGTGACGGCGATCTCGATGGTCGGGGTGCCGAGCCCCGCCAGGTCGACTGCCTCGATCTCGATCGTGCGCTGGTGCATCGGTCCCCCGACGTGTGCTGGCGCCCGCTCCGCCGGCCGACGCGCCCGGGACCCTAGCGTTCAGTCGCCCCAGTCCGATGCGGTCGTCCGCGGCGTGCGCGGCGCGGTCGTCGTGGTCGTGGTGCGCTGGGCGCCGGTGGGGTCGTCGTCGCCGGTGCTGACCTTGTCGGCGGTCGCCGACTCGCCCTCGCCGGCCGCCTCGTACTCCTGCTTGGTCACCTCCGTGACCTCGTCGTCGCCCGGCACCGAGATGGCGATGTCCTCGCTGCCCAGGTCGTAGCACTCGACGCGGTACTCGAGCGTGCCGCCGAGGCCGGCGACCTCCGCTGCCGTCTCGGGGTCGGTGCGCTCCAGGAAGTCCTCGAGGTCGAAGGTGAGCACCTCGCGCATGACGACACCGCTGGTGGTGTGGATCCACAGGTCGAGCGGCACCGACGACCCCTCGAAGGCCGCCCAGTCGCCGGCGCAGTCCTGCGAGAACGCCTTGACGGCGGCGCCGAGGTCGACCTCTGTGCGGAAGTGCACCGCCGGGAAGCCGGCCACCTTCTCCTCGCCGACCTCCTCGACGGCGCTCCCCGAGCTCCCGGCGACGTCGAGCAAGGTCAGCGCGTCAGCCCCGCCGAACGGCACGAACCCCTGGCCGAGACCGTCGTCCCCACAGGGGTCGAGGTAGCGCATCCACGGGGTCGTCACACCGAGCAGCGCCGCAGCCGCCTCGTCCTGCACGTAGATGTCGGAGCCGTGGGCGACGCCGCGGCTGGGCTCGAGACCGCCCGCCTTCCCGATGCGGCCCGGGGTGATCTCGAGCTCGGCGAGGTCGTCGGAGAGCACGAACGCACCATCCGCCTGCAGGAGCTCGCCGTCGATCATCCCGGTGCCGGCGATCGTCAGCTGCACGTGCAGCCGCCCGCGATCGGTGGTGGAGGTGCGCTCGACCGACTCCTCGACCGACTCGAGGTCGGCGGTCGGGAGGAAGCCGCCGAGCGCCGCGCCCAACCCGGACGTGGTCGTGGATTCCTGGGCCGTGCCACCCGACGACGAGCAGGCACCGGCCAGCAGCACGGCACCGGTGACGACGGCGACGGCCGTCCAACGGCGGCGGCCACCGGGCGCACGCGCCGGCGCGCCGATCGCGCCGCGGCGCGCCCGGTCGGTTGTCGTGCTCTGCGCCTCGCGCCGCTGCGTCGCACCCACGGCGCCCCAGGGTAGGGCGCGACCCCACCCGGCGTGCCAGCAGCGGCGCGCCGAAGGTGGCGATGGGCGGCGTTCGTAGACTGGCTCGATCGACCCCGCTGAGATCACCGAACCCGGCACGCCCCCGCCGCACGAGCGGCCGGGCGAGCTCGTCGAGGAGCTCGCCGACTTCGCCGAGACGCCGGTGACCGATCTGGTCGTGGACGCCACCTCCGCCGCCGAGCCCGACGCACGGCAGCGTCGGCGGTGGGTGCTGCCGCTGCGCATCGCCATCTCCCTCGGGCTGCTCGGGCTGCTGGTGTGGAAGATCCCCGACTTCGACGTGGCCGAGCTCGTGCCGACGTGGTCGGCGTCGACGGTGGCATGGCTCGCCGTGCTGCTGGGCACGATGGCGCTCGCCGTCGTCGCCTCCGCCCTGCGCTGGCAGCAGATGCTGGCGGCGCTCGGGCACCACGTCGGGTTCGGGCGGCTGGTCACGACGACCTGGGCCGGGCAGTTCGTGTCGAACGTGCTGCCGACGACGATCGGCGGCGACGTGCTGCGGATCGCCCGGGTGGCGCGCGACACCGGCGACGCGCCCGACACCTTCGCGTCCGTGGCTCTCGAGCGCCTGACCGGCTGGCTCGTCCTGCCGCTGATCAGCCTGACGGGCCTCGCCCTCGATCCGGCGTTGCGCCAGCTCGACGAGGCGACGCGGGTCGCCGTCATCGTGGCGTTCGTGACCCTCGGCGGGCTCGTCGCCATCCTCGTCGCCGCGTACCACCCGCGCCTCGGCGGTCGGTGGGCCACCAGCGAGGGATGGCAGCGGTTCATCGGCGCGGTCCATCTCGGCATCGGCCGGCTCCGTCACCGGCCGCGCCGGGCGGCGGGCGTGCTGGCGGCGGGCGTCGTCTACCAGCTGCTGCTGTGCGTAGCGGCGTGGGCGGCGGCGCAGTTCCTCGGCATCGACCAGGTCGGCCTCGTCGTGATGGTGGCCTTCTACCCCGCCGTCCTCGTGGCCCAGGTGCTCCCGCTCGGCATCGCCGGGCTCGGCGTGCGCGAGGGCGCGTTCGTCCTGTTCCTGACACCGCTCGGCGTCCCGGCGGAGCAGGCGGTGGCGCTCGGACTGGTGCTCTACCTCGCCAACCTCGTCGTCAGCCTCGGCGGCGCACCGGTCGTGGCGTTCGGCCGCGACGACACCGGTCGCCGCACCGTCGAGGCGTCGTGAGCACACCCGACGGCGGGTTGCGCCCGGCCGGGCACCCACCTGGCCGGTCCCCCTGCGCCACGGGGGGCGTCATGGTGCGCCGGGGCTCGATGGGCGTATCGTGGGATCTGCCCGTGCCGGCGACGCCCGGCCCGACGCAACGACGCACCATGGCAGCACCCACCCGATGATCCTCGAGACGATCTCCGGCCCCGCCGACGTCAAGCGGCTCGATCCCGAGCAGCTGGAGGTCCTCGCCGCCGAGATCCGCGAGTTCATCGTGGAGCGCGTCAACGCCACCGGCGGACACCTGGGCTCGAACCTGGGCGTCGTCGAGCTGACGCTGGCGCTGCACCGGGTCTTCGACTCGCCGCACGACGCCATCTTGTGGGACACCGGCCATCAGGCGTACGTGCACAAGCTGCTGACCGGTCGCCGCGAGGGGTTCGCCAACCTGCGCCAGGCCGGTGGCCTGTCGGGCTATCCCAGCCGTGACGAGTCCGAGCACGACTGGATCGAGAACTCCCACGCCTCGACGGTGCTGAGCTACGCCCACGGCCTGGCGAACGCCTGGGCGGCCGAGCCCGGCGAGCACGGACGCATCGTGGCGGTCCTCGGCGACGGCTCGCTCACCGGGGGCATGGCGTTCGAGGGCCTGAACAACCTGGGCCACTCCGGCCGGGACTGCATCATCATCCTCAACGACAACGGCCGGTCGTACGCGCCGACCGTGTCCCGGCTGGGCGAGACCCTGGCGCGCATCCGCAACAACCCGAACTACCTCCGCCGCCAGGCACGGCTGGAGCGGCTGCTCGCCGAGGTGCCGATGGTGGGCGACCGTCTCGAGCGCGGCTTCGAGGCCACCAAGGCGGCCGTGCGCGAGATGTGGGAGCCGCCGGCGTTCTTCGAGACGCTGGGCGTGCGCTACACGGGGCCGTTCGACGGGCACGACATCGAGCGGCTCGAGCGGGAGCTCACCAATGCCCGTGAGCTCGGAGGACCGCACGTCATCCATGTCCTGACGCGCAAGGGGCTCGGCTACGGCCCCGCCGAGAACGATCCCATCAAGCGGCTCCACGACACGTCCGAGTCCAAGCCCGGCTCGTTCACCGCCGCCTTCACCGACGCCATCGTCAAGGCCGGCGAAGAGCGATCCGACGTGTGGGCGATCACCGCCGCCATGCCGGACTCCACCGGCCTGTTGACGTTCAAGGACCGCTTCGCCGACCGGTTCGTCGACGTCGGCATCGCCGAGCAGCACGCCGTCACGATGGCCGCCGGCATGGCGATGGGTGGGCTGCGCCCGGTGGTGGCCATCTACTCCACCTTCATGACCCGCGCCGTCGACCAGGTCCTCTACGACGTCGGCCTGCACGGGCTGCCCGTCGTGTTCTGCCTCGATCGCGCCGGCATCACCGGTGACGACGGCGCCAGCCACCACGGCGTGATGGACCTCGCGTGGTTCACGAAGGTCCCGGGCATGACCGTGCTGTGCCCGTCGAGCTACCAGGAGGTCGGCGTGATGCTGGCCGACGCACTGGACATCACGACCGGACCGGTGCTCATCCGTTGGCCCAAGACCATGGCCCGCCACGTCGGCCCGGACGAGGTCGGCCACGGGCTGACCGGCCGCAAGGTGCGAGCCGGCACCCGCGTCTGCCTGGTCGGCGTCGGCAAGATGCTCGAGGCCTGCGAGGACGCGGCGACGCTGCTCGAGGCCGACGGCATCGACGCCACGGTGTGGGATCCGCGGGTCGTCAAGCCGTACCACCGCGACCTGCTCGACGACGCACTCGGCCACGAGCTGGTGGTGTCGGTCGAGGACGGCATGCGTCTCGGCGGCGCCGGGTCGCTGCTGGCCGACGAGCTGGAGCGTCTCGCCGAGGACCGGGACGTGCCCGGACCGGTCGTGCACGTCCTCGGGACACCCGATCGCTACATCGCGCAGGGCAAGCCGGAGGCCATCCTTGCCGAGCTCGGCCTCGACGCCGCCGGCATCGCCGCCACCGTGCGCCGCTGCCTCGACTGAGC
>JAGQTE010000432.1 GCA_020439175.1 Acidimicrobiales bacterium
GATCGTCTCGCGCCGATCACGGTGCCCGACGGGTCGGTGTACCTGCTCGCCGACAACCGGGTCGGCGGGCGCGACTCGCGCATCGACGGACCCATCGACGCGGACCAGATCGTCGGCGTCGTGGTTGTCGCCTCGGCGCCGAACCCCGCCACGGTCCGTGCGGTGGCTGCGGTGGTGTTCGTCGCGTTCGTGCTCTCACTTGTGGCGTACCTGCCAGCGCCGACGCGCAGCGCATCGGCAAATCCCCCTAGGTCGTGACGCCACCCCCACCTAGCCTCGGGCGGTGCTCTCCAGCGACGAGATCGAGGCGTTCGGGTCCGACGGCTATCTCGTCGTGCCTGGCGTGGTGCCGGAACCGCTCCTGGCCGAGCTCGACGACGAGGTCGCCGCACTCGTGGCCGCGGCCCCGCCGCCGGAAGGCAAGACCGGGTTCCACCACTACTTCGAGCACCCGTCCGAGCTGCCGGTCGCCGAGCGGGCGCTGCGCGGCGGCGTGCTCGACCTGGCCGGCGAGCTGGTCGCCCCGCTGGCGATCGACCTCGCCTTCGACCACATCCAGGTCGCCACGAGCATCTACGGCTGGGACCACCAACCGGGCGGAGGCCACATCGACGGCTACGGCCTGCCGGGGCAGACCGAACCGGCCACCTTCACGATGCTCGCCGGCATCTACCTCGATGACGAGTCCGAGCCCGGGCGCGGCAACCTCTGGGTGTGGCCGGGGTCGCACCGGGTCCACGAGGAGCTGTTCCGGGAGCGGGGCACCGACGCACTGATGGACGATGCGTCGATGGGCGGGCACGCCTGCCTGCTCCCCGACGCACCCGAGTTCGGGCCTGGCCGACCGGTGCTGGCGCGCCGAGGCGACGTCGTCCTGGCGCACTACATGCTCGCCCACAACCAGAGCGGCAACATGTGGAGCCCGCTGCGCCGGATCGTCTACTACCGGCTCGCCGCCGAGGGTCACCGCGAACGCTGGCGCGAGACCAGCACCGATGCGCTGCTCGAGTACGCCCCCGTGCGTGAGCTCAGCTGATCGGCGTCGTCCAGCCGCTACGAGCCCGCCACCAGCCACCGGACCATCGCCGGCAGCTCGGCTCGCCAGAACGCCCCGCCGTGCTCACCGTCTCGCTCGGCCAACACCACGTCGGCGCCACCATCGCCGAGCGCGGCTGCCCAACGCGCCGCGTTCTCTCCGAACCACGGCTCCTGGGCGCCGGCGACGAGATACGCCCGGGGGAGCGGGTCGGGCAGCACGTCGGGTGGCCGGTAACCGCCGCCGGGCGAGGCGCACAGCACGGCACCGAACACGTCCGGGTGGCGCATCGCCAGGGCCAGCGCCAGCTCGCCCCCGGCCGAGACCCCGAACGCCGCCGTGCGCTCGGGCGGCAGGTCGAACCCGAAACGCTCGCGCACCCACGGACGCACCTCGTCGACGATGAACGTCTCGTGTGCGGCGAACCGCTCCGGGTCGAAGCTGGGGGAGTACTCGTGCAGCCGCAGCTCCTCGTCGTCGACCCGGTCGACCCCCACGAGCAGCGTCGCCGGGGCGTCCGCGGCGTCGACGTCGCCACCCCACGGCACCACGATCTGCGCGTCGCCGCAGAAGAGGACGGCCTCGGGGGCCTCCGCTGGGACGTGCACCCGCACCGCCCGACCGCCGTCGAACCCGAACCGCTCGGCCACCAGCTCGCCGGTCAACGGTCGAGCAGCCCCAGCGTCACCTCGACCAGCGCCACGTGCCGCAGCGCACGCACCTCGTCCAGGGTGAACCAGTCGGCGGCGTCGGTGGTGTCGTCGCCGAACACGGTGCGCAGCGTGCCGCGCGGCTCGGTGGCGTCGAAGATCACCCCGATGGCGTGCCCGGCCATCCCCGCCACGGACTCCTCGGGCGTGAACCACCGCGAGAAGATCCCGAGGATCGGGCCGAGCGTCGCCGACAGCCCCGTCTCCTCGGCGAGCTCGCGGTGCGCCGTCTCCTCGGGCGACTCGCCCCACTCCATCCCGCCGCCCGGCAACGTCCACCGGCCGTGGTCCGGGTGCGCCGGATCGCAGCAAGCTCAGCAGCAACCGGTCGTCGTCGTCCCGGCACACCACGTACGCCGCCGCCCGTCGCCACTCGACCTCCATCCCGCCAGGTTCGCACGTCCGGGGCCGACGCGA
>JAGQTE010000433.1 GCA_020439175.1 Acidimicrobiales bacterium
GCCGCGACAGGGAGGGTGATCGAGATCTCGTCGAACTGGATCTCACCCCCTGGGCTCGCCTGGGCATAGGCCACCGTCGACGACACGATCTGCAGGATGAGGTGCTTGCCCGGGTCGGTGGTGTGCGCCACGAGCTCGAGCGGGATCTCGACGGTGTGGACGCTCCCGTCCAGGGTCACGGGGATCGGTGTGACCTGATTGCCGAGGACCAGGCCCGTGGTCTCGTCGACGATCTGTGCGTAGACGTGCGACGACCCCGAGGTCCCGGAGTACCGCAACCGCAGCATCGGTGCACCGAGCACGAGCACGGGATCGTCGGGCGTCGGCACCGCCACCTCGAGAGCGTGCTCGGCGCGGCCAGGTGTGAACGGCAGCACGACCCCGCGCAGCGCGTCGTCGGGCGAGTCCGGCGGTGGGACGGCCGGGCCGGAACCGCCGTCGGCGATCAGCGACAACGATCCGGCCCCGGTCGCCGAGAGCTCGGCGTCGGTCGGCACGGGGTAGTCGTCGAAGGCGTACGTGGCGCCGTACTGGTCGAGCACCTCCACGACCGGGCCGAGCTCGACCGTCGCGTCGTCGAGGACCCAGTGCTGCAACCACGCCACGGCGGCGTCCTTGACCCGCTCCTCGTCACCCGGGTCGGTCAGGCAGGTGCCGTGCCCGCCGCACTACCACAGCATCGACACCGGGACGCCGTCATCGCGCAGGATGCGGTAGTTGTCGACGCCCTCGTCGAGGGTGAACAGCGTGTCGACCGTGCCCTGCACGATCAGCGTCGGCACCTCGACGTCGTCGACGAGCTCGCCCGGGCCTCGCTCGGCCAGCCACGCCACGTCCTCCTCCGAGATCGTGCCCTGGGTGGTGGCGTGGTCCATGGCGCTCCGGGCGTGCGGGTCGACGGAGCCGGACTCGCCCGCCTCGACCAGCAGGGTGCCCCAGCCGGTCTTCGGCGCCTCGGACTTGTAGAGGCTGGTGACCAGCGAGTGCCAGGCCACGACCGGCACGAGCGCGTCGACGCGACAGTCGCGCGCGGCGGTGACGAACTGGATGCCGCCGCCGTAGGAGCCGCCGACCATGCCCAGGCGTGGATCGCCGGCATCGTCGAGCTGCACCTCGGGCTGCGCCGCCACCCAGTCGAGCAGCACCTGGACGTCGCGGCCTTCGACGTCTGCGCTGTCGATCATGGCGGTGCCCCCGGACTCGCCGAAGCCGCGCGGGTCCCAGGTCAACACGTTGAACCCGGCGTCCCGCAAGGTTCCGATGTCGATGGCGCCGAACAGGCCGACCGCGTCGACGTCGGTGTCGCCCGGCAGGCTCCACCCGGGACCCATCAGCACCGTGCCGGCCGGGTCCTGTGCCGTGGCGTCGGGATGGGGGAACCAGTGCGCTCGGATCGACGTGCCGTCGAACGAGGTCACGTCGAGGTCCGACGCGCTGCCGGGCACGGCGGTGGCCTCGGGCGGTTCGGTCGGTGGTCGGTCGCACGGCGGCGGTGCCCAGTCGACGTCGGACGTGGCGGACGTGCCGGGCGGAGATCCGGTGGCCATCTCCGTGCCGCGGGGAGCTGTGGGGGCGGCGGTGTCCCCGTCGCCGGCGGGTGAGCAGGCGGCGACCACCCCGGCGAGCACGACGACGAGCCAGGTGCGGTGCGCCCGCCCGGGACGACGGGTCGACTTCATCGATCGATGATCATTGACGCCGCAGCGCAGCGACGCAAGGCACCCCGCACCACGACCTTGGGGCTGGAGGCGCGGTGCAGGCACGGCGTTGCCCCTGATCCGATGGCCCAGCTCGTCTAGCGTGTCCGCCACGCCGGACGAGGGGAGTGGCCATGGTCCCGGCAGGGTGGGTAGCGCGCCGAGCGCGCCGCAAGGTGGTGGCGGCGGCAGCGGTCGCCGCAGTGGCAGTCGTCGGCGTCGCCGGCATGCCGCAGGCGTCGGCAGCGGTGAACCCGCTCCAGGCGCTGATCGACGCCGCGCCGGACGGCGCCACGATCGACGTGCCCGCCGGGTTCTACGACGGACCCCTCGACTTCGGGGGCAAGGCGATCCACCTGCGAGGCCCTGCCGTCGATCCGATGCTGTTGTCCGTCGAGTCGGCGGTCATCAGCGCCCAAGGTGCGCCGGCGCTGCTGGTGTCCGGGGGCAGCACGATCGAGCAGCTCCAGATCCAGATCGACGATCCGGGACAACCGGCGATCCGCACCGAACCCGGCCACGCCGGAGAGGTCGCCGTGCTGGCCACCACGGTGCTCGGTGCCAGCTCCCAAGGGTGCTGCACCCAACCCCTCATCGACGCCGTCGACGGCGGGCCGCCCCTGCACGTGGAGCGCAGCCAGTTCATGGGCGCCGGAGACCCGGGTGTGGTGCGCAGCGCCGTGGCGACCACCTTCGTCAACAACGCTGTGCTCGGGTTCTCGAACGGCCCCGGCATCACGCTGCTCGGGCAGGCCGACGAGCCGCAGACGGTGATCAACAACCTCGTCGAGTACGTCGGCATCGGCATCGACGCCTCGACGGCAGGTGCCGCGCTGCTGCGCAACAACGTGATCGTCGACGCCTCGGTCGGCGTGGTCATGCACCCGTCCACCGAGGCGGACCACAACCTGGTGGCGGCGCCGGTCGAGTTCGTCGGGGGCACGCCCGGACCCGGGAACATCGTCGACCTCCCGCCGTTCTTCGAGCCCTTCGCCGCGGGCTCGCCGGGCATCGACCGGGGCAGCCCCGACGGCGCGCCGAGCGTCGAC
>JAGQTE010000434.1 GCA_020439175.1 Acidimicrobiales bacterium
ACCGAGGCGGACGTCACCGAGGTCGATGAGGGCGCAACGACGGCTCCGACGCCGATCGCCGTGTCGTTGATCGGCGAGGTGTCGATCGCTGCGTCGTTGTCGGCGATCGTCGTCCTCTGGGCGCGTCAGGTCACGGTGCTGGGTCCCGAGTGGGGGGCACACCTCGTGAGCTCGCAGTGCGTCGGAACCTTCGGCCTGTATGGGTCCGACTACCGCGCCGAGAGCGCGTACCTCCTGCCCTTGGCGATCGGCCTTGCCCTGTTCGGGGTGCTCACTGCCCCGGTTGCCCCCATCCGAAGCCGGTCGACGTGGGCCACCCTCCCCGTGGCGGTCCTCGGACTCGGTGTGACCGCATGGTCCAGCGGCCTGGGCCGAGACGGACAGGTGGTGTTCGACGCCAACACCAGCCAGGAGTGCTCGGGCCATGTCGAGTCGAGCATGCTGCCGGCGGGCATGGCGCTCGGTGCCGGCATCGTGATCGCCGTCGGTGTGTGGGCGATCGCACGACGATGGGCCACCGGCCACGGCTGGTGGGCCGTTGCCACGAACGTGGCCGTGCTTGCCGCAACGATCGCCCTCTCGGTGGTCACAGCGATGTCGCCCATCGCCCACGGTGTCGGGGGCATCGGCATCAGCGTTGGTCGCCCACTCCGTGATCGGGGACACCGGCGGCGACCCGCCCGTCCGCCGGACGGGTGGCCGGGCGGCCATTGGCACAGTACGGCGGTGGACGAAGCGGTCGCCGCCGCCAGCTTCGAGCACGTGGCGCAGGAGCTCGAGGTGCTCGGGGCACCCGGGACGCTCATCGACCGCTGCCGTGCCGCCGCCGACGACGAACGCCGCCACGCGCGCCTGTGCCTTCGCCTCATCGACGTGGACCTGATCCAGCCAGACCAGGTTGCGACGAGCGCGACGGCAACCGAACCCGGCCGGGCCACGCTGCTGCCGGTCGTCGCTGTTCCGCGCATCGACGTGTCAGATCTGCGCCGTCACCGCCGGACGCACCTGCTGCGGGTGGCGCTCGAAGCGCACCTCGACGGCGTCCGCAACGAAGGTGCGGCGGCTGCCGACATGCACCGCACGGCCGACGAGCTCGCCGCCGACCCGACGGCTGCGCCAGGAGCGAGCGCCATGGCGCGCTCCATCGCCCTCGACGAGGAACGCCACGCCGCCCTCAACGCCGACATCGTGGCGTGGGCGTGGCGGTCCGCCCGACACGGGCGGCGATCCCCACGCATCGGCGTCGAGCGTCCCTAGCGGCCTGCCGGCCGCCGGGCGCAGGCGGCCGATCGGACGGCCAGAATGCCCGGGTGCGGACACGACGGATCACCATCGCCGAGCGGCGGGCGCGCCTGGCACGCCGCCACCGCCTGCTCCCGTCGACCCGGACCGATGACGTCGCCGAGATCGCCGACTCGCTGGTGGCGCTGCACTCGTCCGATCCGGCGTCGGTGTACCTCTCGGCGATGGCCCGGATGCGCCACCCGTCCGTCACGACGGTCGAGTCCGCGCTCTACGAGACCAGAAGCGTGGTGCGCTTCCACGCCATGCGCCGCACCCTGTGGGTGGCGACGCCCGAGGTGGCGAGGCTGGCCCACGCCTCGTCCACGACCAAGCTCCTGGCGCCCGAGCACCGCCGGTTCGTGGCGTTGCTCGCCGCCAACGGCATCGCCGATGACGGCGACGCGTGGATCGCGTCGGCCAAGGAGCAGGTGCTGGCGGCGCTGCATCGAGCGGGCGAGGCGTCGACGCGTGAGCTCGGGGAGGCCGTGCCGGCCTTGCGCCAACCCATCGCCATGGCGCCGGGCAAGCGGTATGCCACCACCCAGGGCGCGCACGTGCGGGTCATGCTGCACCTCGGGTTCGAGGGGGTCGTGGTGCGGACCCGGCCGACGGGCTCGTGGATCAACAGCCAGTACCGCTGGGCGGCGATGGACGACTGGGTGCCCGGCGGCATCGCCGGCATGGATCCCCGGGAGGGCGCGGCTGAGCTCGTCCGTCGTTGGCTGTACGCCTTCGGTCCGGGCACGACCGCCGACGCGCAGTGGTGGACGGGTTGGACCCTCGGCGACACCCGGCGGGCGCTCGACGACGCCGGAGCCGTGGCCGTCGCCATGCAGACGCCCGACGGGGACGCCGACGCCTGGCTGGCGCCCGACGACCTCGAACCGGTGCGGGGCGCGTCGCGGTGGGTGGCGCTCCTGCCCGGTCTCGATCCGACGACGATGGGCTGGAAGGACCGCCGCTGGTACCTCGACCCCGAGGTCGCCGCGCAGGTCGTCGACCGCAACGGCAACGCCGGGCCCACGATCTGGGTCGACGGCCGCATCGTGGGCAGCTGGGTCCAACGGCGCGACGGGACCGTTGCGCTCGGGTGGCTCGCCGACGTGCCGTCGGCTCGTCGCGCTCAGGTCGAGGCGGCGGCGCAGACGCTGGAGGCCGCCATCGGCGAGACCCGGGTCTCGGTGCGCTTCCCGGCACCGATCCAGGCCGAGCTGCTCGGCTCCTGACCTCACCAGGCCTGCCGGGACGCTCGAGTCGGCGATCCCACCCGTCGCCGTGCTACGACGACGGGGTGCTCGACGATCTCACCCTCCCGGACGGCGTGGTGCTGGTGCGGACCACGCCGACCTTCGACACCTCGTCGATGCCGGCGGGGCTCCGCCAGGCGCACCGGGTGGCAACGGGCGTCTGGGGCCTGCTGCGCGTCCTCGACGGTGAGGTGGTGTTCGTGATGGAGACCACCGGCGAGCGACGCACGGTCGCCGCCGGTGAGGAGCAGGTCATCCCACCGGATGCCGACCACCACGTCGAACCGAGCGCCGAGGCACGCTTCGAGGTCGCCTTCTACCGCTGAGGCGGGTCAGTTCGCCTGCGAAGCGGTCGTGCTCGGGCTCCCGCTGTCGTTGCCCGTGTCGAGCTCGCCCACGTCGCCCGAGTCGCCGTAGAGCTCGTCGTCCGACGAGCCCTGGGAGAAGACACCTCCCCCGCTCGACGACGAGCCGACGTCGTCGGACGCTTCGGCGACCTCGTCGTCGGCCGGGATCGTGATGTCGACCGGCTCGCCGAGGTCGGTGAAGTCGACCGACATCTTGATGCGGTAGGTCATGTCCATGTCGGGCATGGCGAACGAGGTACCGGTGGTGTCGAGGTCCTCGCCCATCGACCCGAACACGCCCATCATCATGGAGAACAACGCCGACATGAGATCACCGAGGTCGGCGTCGATCTCGTAGCGCCGCACGAGGCCATCGGCATCGACGTACACGTCGACCGGGATCGTGAAGTCCTGGTACAGCTCCTCGAGCTCGGGGAACTCGCTCAGCATCTCGAGGTCCTCGTCCGACATCGTCGACGACGTGTCGCCGTCCTCCTCCGACTGCGCCGCGATGTCGGCCATCGACAGCTCGGCGTGGTAGTGGGTCGTCTCGACGCCATCGATCTCGACCGTGCCCTCGTCCGTCACCTCGGTCGCCGTCTCCTCCAGCTGAGCGAGCAGCTGGCGGGGGTCGACGATGCCGGTGTCCGAGAAGCCCGGCACCGACGGCTCCGACGAGCTCATCTCGACCTCGCCGCGCACCCACTCCTTGCCGTCGACGAGCCGCACCTCGCCGCCCGACACCTCACGGGTGTAGGTCACGTCGCCGTCCGTGATGACCTGCTGCGTGTCGCCTGCGGCCTGCGGACCGGAGTCGCCGTCGAGCGCGTCGGACGGACCGGACAGCTCGTCGACGGTCACCGTCGTGTCGCTCTGCTGGTTCTCGACGTCGTAGCTGCCCTCCAGGGACAACGCCATCGTGACGTCTTCGGTGGCGGCGGCCGACGGGTCCGACTCGAACGGGTCGTCGGACAGCATGGCGCCGCCGATCGTGACCTCCACCGTGCCGCTGACCTTGCCGGTGTTCTTCGCCTGCGTGGCCTCACCGGCTTGCGTCAACGCTGCCGCCAGCGCCGCGTCCTCGGGGGACGACGAGCCGGTGGTCCCGTCCGTCGTCACTGCCGGGGCGGAGGTGTCCGAGCCGCCTTGGGCCTGTGGCTCCTCGGTCTTCGAGCAGCTTGCGATCAGCGACAAGGCGCCGACGCACACCACGGTCTTCGCGAACAGGTGTCGGACGTGCACGATCTCTCCTCCCGGCCGGGGCGCACGGGGGCGCCTGCCGAGGCAGAGCTTAGGGAATGCAGCGCCGAACGCTCAGGCCACCCGCAGCCGGGCCACCCGCTGGTAGGCGCCGAGCCGCTCACCCGGCCACGCCACGACTTCGACCAGCTCACCGGTGAACGGCGAGGTCACCGCCACCTGCTCCCCGGCCGACACCTGGAGGTGACCGACCACGTCGCCTGCACGCACCCGGCGCCGCACCGGTGCGGGGTGGAACACGCCCGCCACCGGCGCGACGACGAGGCACTCACCCACGTCGAATTGCTCACCTTCGAACATGGGACCCAACGTGGCGGATCGATGTGGCCTGCCCGTGCCCTGCCGGTGACGTCCGCGCGACGGGTCGCTGACGGTTTGCTGTCGCGGGCTGCGCTCGGTTCGCTGCTCAGTGCCCGCCGCGCTTGACCCCGCCGTACTTCATGCGGGTGTCTGCCATCGACGCCGGTCGCGCCTCGTCGTCGCGGATGCCGGCGTCGACGACCTCACCGATGAACAACGTGTGGGTGCCGAGGTCCAGCGACTGACGCACCTCGCACTCGAACCACGCCACGGCATCGTCGAAGATCGGCACCCCCGTCACGCCATCTCGGACGGGGCGACCGTTGAGGGCACCGTCGGCGTCGGTCGCCGGTTTGGAGAACTTCACGAACACCTTGGTGTCGGTGGCGTCCCACAGGTTGACGGAGAAGCTGCCGCCGTCGGCGATGAGGCGGCGGGTCACGGCGCTGTTGTCGATGCCGACACCGACCAGCACGGGCTCCATCGACAGCTGGGTGATCCAACTCGTCGTCATGGCGTTGCGCTCATCACCGGAGCGCGAACCCACCAGGGCCAACGCATTGGGGATCTTCCAGGTCACACGGTTGAGCAGCTCGTCATCGATCGCCATGGTTCGAGCCTAGGGAGGCGGCGCCGGCGTCACTCCCTCACCGCATCGGCGCGGACGTGCTGCCTAGGCTCTGCGCCATGACCGGCGCGCACCCGTGGACGCAGGGCAACCAGTACCTGTTCTCGATGGCCGGCGACTGGATCGCCTTCCGCATCGACGCCTACGTCTTCGACCCCTACAGCAACGTGATCGGCTGGCTGCCCTTCGACACGCCCGACGTGTTCGACCTGAGCGGCAGCTGGATGGGAACGATCCAGCCGGACGGCCGCTTCTTCGCGCCCCGACGGGTCGAGCACCGCCGGGCACCGAAGCCGCCCCTGCCACCCCGACCGGACCGACCGCCGCACCCACCGCGCCCGACGCCGATGCTCGGCCCACCCGGATCGACCGAGGTCGTCATCCCGCGCCCCGGCGAGGGCCCCGGGCCCCGCTGACATCGACGTGCCCGCCGGTGCTTCGTCGTGTCGACGGCGACGCCCCGCGATTCTTGTGGTGTCGGGCCGCGCATGCGCGGGTGGGCACCACAAGAACGCAGGGGTCAGGACTCGTCGATGGCGAGGTAGGTGGTCTCGAGGTACTCGCGCAGCCCCTCAGGGCCACCTTCGCGGCCGAACCCCGAGTGCTTGACGCCACCGAAGGGAGCGGCGGCGTTCGACACCAGCCCACGGTTGACGCCGATCATCCCCACCTCGAGGCGCTCCGGTAGCGCCATCGTTCGACGCAGGTCACGCGTGTAGGCGTAGGCGACGAGGCCGTAGTCCGTGTCGTTGGCGAGAGCGAACGCCTCGTCGTCGTCGCCGAACGCCCGGATCGGTGCCACCGGGCCGAACAGCTCGACGCCGCGCAGTCCGTCGACATCACCGACACCGCTGAGCACCGTCGGCGCGTAGAAGTAGCCCGGGCCGTCGACGGCGTCGCCGCCGATGCGCACGTCGGCGCCGGCCGCCACCGCCGCCGCCACGGCGGACGCCACCTTCGCCCGACCGTCGTCGTCGATCAGCGGCCCGACGTCCATGCCCGGCTCGGTGCCGCGCCCGACCCGCAGGCCGGCGAAGCGTTCCGCCAACCGCTCGGCGAAGGCGTCGGCCACGGACTCGTGCACCAGGAAGCGGTTGGCGGCGGTGCAGGCCTCGCCGCCGTTGCGCAGCTTCGCCAGCATCGCCCCCTCGACGGCGGCGTCGAGGTCGGCGTCGGCGAACACGAGGAAGGGCGCGTCACCGCCGAGCTCCATCGACACCCGCAACAGGTTCGTGGCCGACGCCGCCACGATGCGACGCCCCACCTCGGTCGATCCGGTGAACGACACCTTGCGGAGCCGCCGATCGCCCAACAGCGCGTCGCTCACGCCCGCCGGGTCGGTGGTGGTGATGACGTTCACCACGCCGGAGGGGATGTCGCTGGCACGCACCAGATCGGCGAAGGCGAGCGCCGTCAGCGGCGTCTGCTCCGCCGGCTTGCACACCACCGTGCACCCCGCCGCCAACGCCGGCGCCACCTTGCGGGTCAGCATTGCGATCGGGAAGTTCCACGGCGTGACGAAGTAGCACGGCCCGACCGGGCGCATGGTCACCAGCAACCGGGACCCGCCCTCGGGGGCCCGGGTGTAGCGCCCGTCGATGCGCGTCGCCTCCTCGGCGTACCAGCGGATGAACGCCGCGGCGTAGGCGACCTCGCCACGAGACTCACCGAGCGGCTTGCCCATCTCCAGCGTGATGAGCAACGCCAGGTCTTCGGTGGCGGCCACGACGGCATCGTGCAGCCGCCACAGGGCATCGGCCCGCAGCCGTGGCGGCGTGGCGGCCCAGCCCGGACCGGCGGCGCAGGCGGCGTCGAGCGCGGCGGTCGCCTCATCGGGCCCGGCGTCGGCCACCTCCATCAGCGAGGCGCCGGTCGCCGGGTCGTCGACGACGAACGTGGCGCCCGAACCAGCGTGGTGCCACTCGCCGTCGATCAGCAGCCCGCGGGGCACGGCGGCGAGCGCCGCCGCCTCCTCGGCGGCCGTGACCGTCTCCGGGGCCGGGCTCACCCGGCGACCTCGTAGCCGGCCTCGGCGACGGCGGCAGCGAACGCCTCGTCGGGCACCGGCCGCTTCGACTCGATGTCGACGCGGCCGGTGTCGAGATGCACGCGCACGTGCGTGACGCCGTCGATCCCCGACACCTCGGTGGTGACCGCCTGCACGCAGTGGTCACACGTCATCCCGGACACGTAGCGGGTGGTCGTCGCCATCGGATGTCTCCTTCGTCGGGGTGGCACCCGGCCGTCGCCACGCCGGCGCGGCCGGGCCGGAGCTCCCAGTCTGCCCGGTCGCACCCGGGCTCCGGCTACCTTGCAGGCCGATCGGGACGCAGCACGTCGGGGGGCGAAGCGATGACGATGACCGAGCCGGTGCGGTACGACCCCTACGACCACGCCATCGCACTGGACCCGCACCCGACCTGGCGCCGGCTGCGCGACGAAGCGCCGCTGTACCGCAACGACGAGCACGACTTCTGGGCGCTGAGCCGCTTCGAGGACGTCGTGGCCGCCTCGGCCGACTGGCACACCTACAGCTCGGCGCGCGGCACGGTGCTCGAGATGATGGACACCCGCTCGATCGACATCGACGGGGACGAGGGCTACGGCCAGGACATCCTCATCTTCATGGACCCACCGGGCCACGACGTGCTGCGCCGCCTGGTCAGCCGGGCGTTCACCCCGAGACGGGTGGCATCGCTCGAGGACCGCATCCGGGAGCTGTGCGCCCGGTTCCTCGACGAGCTGCGCGACGCCGAGACGTTCGACTTCGTCGAGGACTTCGGCGCCAAGATCCCGTCGATGGTCATCGGCGAGCTGCTCGGCGTGCCGCGCGCCGACCAGGACCAGCTGCGCATCTGGGGCGACGCCATGATGCGCTACGAGCCCGACGGCATCAGCCAGGACAAGCTCGACGCCATCGAGGCGCACCAGGCGTACGTGCGCGACCTGATCGCCCAACGCACCGCCGCACCAGCCGACGACATGACCAGCGACCTCGTGCGTGCCGAGATCGAGCTCGACGATGGCACGACCCGCCGGCTCACCGACAGCGAGGTGTTCAACTTCGTCGGCCTGCTCGAGCTCGCCGGCTCCGAGACGACCGCTCGCCTGCTCGGCTGGGCGGCGGTGCTGCTGGCACGTCACCCGGACCAGCGGGCGCTGGTCTCTTTCCATTCGATCAA
>JAGQTE010000435.1 GCA_020439175.1 Acidimicrobiales bacterium
AAGGGGGGCGCTGGCAAGGGCGGCGCCCGCAAGGGTGCGGCCGGTGGCGGCGGTGGCAGCGGCGGTCGACCCGTTCCGGGGCGGGCGCGCGGGCTCGGCGGCGAGCAGGTCGAGGGACGTCAAGCGGTGCGCGAGCTCCTGCTGGCCGGGACGCGGCGCGTGCGCGAGGTGCTGATCGCCGTCGACCCCGACGAGGACATCGGCCCGGCGCAGGACCTGGCCGATCTCGCCGCCGACGTCGGCGTCGGGGTGCGGCAGGTCACGCGCCGCAAGCTCGACGGGATCGCCCGCACCGACGCACCGCAGGGCGTCGTCGCCATGGCGGCGCCCTTGCCCGAGCACCTCCTCGAGGAGCTGCTGGTCCCGAGCGAGCGTGGCGCCGTGCCGTTCCTGCTCGCCGTGGACGGTGTCACCGACCCCGGCAACCTCGGCGCGCTGCTGCGCTCGGCGGAGTGCGCCGGCGTCACCGGCGTCGTGCTGCCGCGGCATCGGGCGGTGCACGTCACGCCGGCGGTGACCAAGGCCGCGGCGGGCGCCGTCGAGCACCTGCCCATCGCCGTCGTCGGTGGGCTGCCCTCGGCGGTGGCCGAGCTCCGGCGCGCCGGGGTCACGGTCATCGGGATGGACATGGCCGGCGTGCCGCTGCACCGGGCGTCGGTTCCGGTCGATCAGCCCGTGTGCCTGGTGCTCGGCAGCGAGGGCAAGGGCATCTCCCGCCTGGTGCGCGAGCGCTGCGACGAGGTGCTGGCGCTGCCCCTGCTCGGGCAGCTGGCGTCGCTGAACGTCGCGGCCGCCGGCGCCGTCGCCTGCTACGAGGTGGCCCGTCGGCGCCTGCTCGCCGGCGATGCCGACGGCGGCTGAGCCCGCAGCGTCCGACGAGCGCGCGAAGCTGTCGCCCGCATGCGCCCCCGTCTCCTGCTCGCCACCTCCTGCTGCGCCGCCGCCCTGATCGCCGGCGCCTGCAGCAGCTCGTCGAGCGATGACGCCGCCACGACCCTGTCGTTCGGCACGCTGGCCGACACCCCGTCGGGCGACACCTGCACCGACGCCACCGGCGACCTCATGGTCGACGAGAGCGACGAAGGCCAACGACGGGCCGAGCCGGCCGGGATCGACATCACGTCGGCGTCGGCAGAGCTGGGCGACGACGAGCTGACGCTGCGCTTCGAGACGGTGCAGCCGATCGCGTCGGCCCCCGAGCCGCTGTTCCTGGTGCAGCACGGCGATCTGATCCAGTCGCCGTCGCTGAGTTGGGAAGTCCGCATGGAGCTCGAGGGCGGCGCCTGGACGGCGACGCTGATCACGGTCCCCAACGTCGGGCGCCAGATCGAGACGACGCTGAACCATCCGGTGCAGGTCACGGGCAACACGCTCACGCTCGTGCTGCCGCGCAGCGACCTGCCGTCGATCTCCTCGCGCCTGTGGTCGTTCGGCTCGTCGGCCGGCGTGTCCGCCAACAACTCGGTCTTCGACGACTGCCTGCCCTTCGACCAGACCTCGACCGACGGCGGGACCACCGGGTCGACGACCGACGGCGGGTCGGCGAGCACGGCGCCCATCGTGGGCCAGGTCGGGAGCGCCATCGAGGGACCGGACGGATCGAGCGTGACGGTGCACGCCGTCGAGGCGCCGGCCGTACCCGACGAGGGCGTGACGCTCGACGCCGTGCCCGGCACGCAGCTGGTGGCCGCCGACGTCGAGGTGTGCGCCACCGATCGCCCGCTCCAGGCCGTGGGCGATGCGCGCTTCGTGGTGACGATGAGCAACGGCGACGTGCGCGACGTCGTGTCGTTGCCGACCAGCCCCCACCAACCGCAGTTCCCCGTCGAGATCACGCTGCGGCCCGGCTCGTGCGAGCGGGGTTGGGTGACGTTCCAGGTGGCGGCCGACACGTCGGTGGCCTCGGTCGCCTACGACGTCAGCGGCGTCGGGGTCGGCCCGCTGCTCGTCGCCGAGACGTGAGCGACGGCACGCGCCGGCGCCAGGCCCGCCGCCGGGTCCGGTGGCTCAGCGGGTGAGGATCGTGACCGAGGCGTTCGCGCCTCGCCCGACGGTGTGCGCCAGGGCCACCCGAGCGCCGTCGACCTGCCGGGCGCCGGCCTCGCCCCGGAGCTGGCGGACCAGCTCGACCACCTGACCCAACGCCGACGCACCGAGCGGTTCGCCCTTCGAGAGCAGGCCGCCCGACACGTTGACCGGCAGGGCGCCGTTCGGCGCCGTCGTGCCGTCGCGCAGGAGCCGACCACACTCGCCGGGGCCGCACAGACCGAGCTCCTCGTAGGCGAGCAGCTCGCGTGCGGCGTCGGTGTCCTGGCACTCCACCAGGTCGAGGTCGTCCGGTCCGAGCCCGGCCTCCTCATAGGCGGCGGTGGCGGCGAGCGTCGAGGCGGCCGGGATGTCGTCGACCGCCAGCCCCGACAGCGGCGTGGCCTCGCCCAGCACGTCGCCGGGCAGGTGCGAGCGCAGTGCCGCGGCGCGCAGGCGCACGGACCCGGCACCGGCATCGTCGGGGCGCGCCCGGCGCAGGACGACGGCGGCGGCGCCCGCGTTGGGCGAGCACAGCATGAACAGGTGCAGCGGTGGGCAGATGAGGCGCGACGCCAGCACCTCGTCGACGGTGACGGCGGTGCGGAACATGGCATCGGGGTTGGCGACCCCGTTGGCGCGGTTCTTCACCACGACGGTCGCGAGGTCGCGCGTCGTGAGCTGCGCCGTGGCCATCAGACGCTGGGCGCGCAGCGCGAAGTACGCCGGTGCCGGAGTGAGCCCGGCCTGCTCCTGCCAGGGAGCGAAGAAGGAGGATCGGATGACCCCGGCCGGCATCTTCTCGAGTCCGAGCACCAACACGGTCTCGTGCTGCCCCGACCGGATGGCGCTGGCGGCGAGCATGAGCGCCGCTGCGCCGCTGGCGCACCCGGCCTCGACGTCGACGATCGGGCCGCCGCTGCGCGCCAGCGCCGACATGACCCGGTGCCCCGACGCCACGCCGCCGTAGGCCGTGCCGCAGAAGGTGATGCCGATCTGCTCCCGGGCGGTGACGCCGGCCTCGGCGAGCGCGGCGCGGGCGGCGACGACGCCGAGGTCGGTGGCGGTGCGGTCGCCGAAGCGACCGAAGGGATGGATGCCGACCCCGGCGACGACGACCTCGGACGTCGTCACAAGCCGACCGAGGCGTCGAGCGGCGAGAAGGCCCAACTGACCAGATCGTGGCCCGACTCGGGGTCGGTCCCGACCGTGTCGAGCACGGCGCGCATCGGTTGGCCGACGGTGGGGGCCACGTCGGGGTCGAGCACCAGCCGGGTGATGACCCGCAGCCCCTCGGGCAGCTCGACCACGCCGAACCCGTACGGCACCGGACCGTCGTAGCCGGGCGGCGGTGCCGTCACCCAGGTCCACGCCCACAGCGTGCCGGTGGCGGCGAGCTGCACGGGCACCGGATCGGGGGCGCCGCACAGCGTGCAGATGCCGGCGCGAGGGAACTGGTGCGCATCGCACGTCCGGCAGCGGTCGCCGAGCAGGGTCACGCCCGCGTCGGTCTGTTCGAACAGCCCTGCGCGGACAGCAACACCTGACATCGACGTCAGAAACTAGCGCCTGGCCGGGGGACCGCCCATCCCGACGCGCGCCTGGCAGAACCGATGCCGTCGGCCGGCCGGACACGCCGGTAGCTTGCCCGTCGTGGCCACCTCCGCCTCCGCTCCCGATGGCACGCCCGATGGCACGCCCGACGACGGCGAGCGGGCCTTCTACCGTGACGAGCTGGCGGGGCACACGCTGGTCCTCGCGGTCGACCCGCACGGCATCGACGAGGACCTGCGGTCGCTCGAGACGGTCGTCACGGAGTTGGTCGACGCCGGAGCGCGGGTGGTCCTGGTCGGGTCAGCCGACCAGATCGGCGCCGTGGCCGAGGTGACCGTGACCAGGCCGCTCGGCACGGCCCCCGACCTCGCGGTGCTCACCGGGCTGTGGGCTGAGGTCCGGGCGCACGGACGGGCCGCGCTGGGGCTTGCCGGACCGATCGGCGACGCAGCCGCGGTGGGCCTCGCCGCCGCCGCCCTGGCAGTGCGGCTGGGGGCGTCCAAGCTGGTCGTCACCCACGGGCTGGCCGCGCCGCGTCTCGACACGCCGGGGTTCATCGACGAGACCGAGCTCGACGGGGACCCGACCTTCGCCGCCGCGCCGTGGAGCGGGATCGTCGCCGCCGCTCGGGCGGCGCTCGCCGGTGGTCTGCCCAGCGTGAACCTGTGCCGCCTCGCCGACGTCGGTGACGAGCTGTTCACCTACGAGGGCAAGGGCATGCTGGTGACGGCCCGCAGCTACCTCGACATCGGCCCGCTGCGGGCCGACGAGTTCGATGCCGTCGACCGGTTGCTGCGCCAGGGCCAGGACGAGGGCTACCTCCGACCGCGGTCGGACGACGAGCTCGCACGGTTCCTCTTCATCGGCTTCGGTGCCCGGGTGGCGACGAGCGGGCACCTCGCCGGGGTCGGTGGTCTCGAGGTCGAGCGGTA
>JAGQTE010000436.1 GCA_020439175.1 Acidimicrobiales bacterium
CCGGACCTCGGGCGACGGGCCCGGCGCCGGCGCCATCTCGTCCGAGCAGGTCACCGTCACCGACAGCACCATCTCGGGCAACGGCTCCGGAGCGACGGTGGGCGGGATCGTCGCGTCGGACGACATCGAGATCGTCGGGTCGGTCCTCGCCGACAACGTGGGCGCGACGGCCGGCGCCATCGACTCCGGCCTGTCGCTGAGCACCGTGCACACGACGATCAGCGGCAACCGTGCACCGCTCGCCGCCGCCATCGCCGCTCGCTCCGGCCAGGCCAACCTCGAGGCGACCACCGTCGCCGACAACCTCGGCCTCGACACGGCACCGGTCGACCCGCAGCGGTCGAGCATCCTCGTCGGTGACGCCGCGGCACCGACCGACGCCGAGCTCATCTTGGCCTCGACCTTCGTCGGCGCCGCGTCGGCGGGCACGCCGGCCTGCGTCCTGGCCACGGCCGGATCGAACGTGGCGAGCGAGTGGTACAACGCCGACAGCGACGACACCTGCGACCTGGTGCATCCCACCGACCTCCCGGGCATCGGCGACCCCGAGCTGGTTCCGCTCGCCGACAACGGCGGCCCGACCCAGACGCGGCTCCCGTCGGCGTGGTCGGCGCTCAAGGACCACATCCCCTCCGGGGCGTACCTGTGCTCACCCGGTGACGTCAGCCAGAACGGCCTGTCGCTGCCACAGGGTCCGGGCTGCGAGATCGGTGCGGCCGAGCGACCGGCGGCGACGGCGCTGTACGGCACCGTGACCGAGACCGGCACCGGCGTCCCGCTCGCCGGCATCCAGGTGCGGGTCCGCACGAGCGCCAACACCTACGTCGCCGCCACCACGACGGGCGCCGACGGCCGTTGGTACGTCGGCGGCCTGGCACCAGGCGACTACAAGGTGCTGTTCCGCGACGCCACGAAGAACCACCAGCAGATCTTCAACGGCTCGGCCGCCATGTTCGGTGCCGCGGCGCCGATCACCGTCGCAGCCGGCGACGAGCTCGTCACCGACCAGGCGATGATGTTCACCCCGGCCATCAGCGGCACGGTCACCGAGACCGGCACCGGCACGCCGCTCGGCGGCATCCAGGTCCGGGCCCGCACCCTCGCCAACACCTTCGTCGGCGCCACCACCACCGCCGCTGACGGCACGTACGCCCTGCACCTGCCCCCCGGCACCTACAAGCTCGTGTTCACCGACCCCACCGGCACCCACATCGCCGAGTGGTACGCCGACAAACCCGGCTTCGCCAAGGCCACCGCCGTCACCCACGTCGACGCCACCACCACGGCGAACGCACAGCTCACCCCGATTACCGGCTGATCACACCCGCGGCGAGACTGTGTCGATGCAGTGTCGCCGCATCAACCTCGCACTTGCCGTGTTCGGCACCACGCTCGTCTCGACGATCGGCATCGGCACGTCGCCGGCGACCGCGGCGTCGCTCGTCATCTCGGTGACGACGCCGGCGGACGGCATCTACGACGACGGCCTCACCACCTTGCGCGAGGCCGTCGAGATCGCCAACGCCGCCAGCGGCCCGTCCGAGATCCGCCTCCTGCCGGGCGCCAAGCACAACCTGTCAGGGTGCAGCGCCGCTCGTGGCGACCTCGACATCACGACCGACCACGACGTCACCATCGTCGGCGGCGGCGCCACGATCGTGCAGTTGTGCGAGGACCGCCACATCGACCACCAGCCGCCCGGCGGCACCGCCCGCCTGCTCATCACCGGCACGACGCTCACCGGCGCCCACGGGGTCACCTCCGAGGGCGGCTCGATCCGCACCACTGGGGCGCTGGCGCTCGACCAGACCACCATCGCCGACACCAGTGACGGCATCGCCGCCGTCGTCGCCCTGGGCGACGCCCCGATCACGCTCGACCTCACGACGATCACGGGCACCCGCCGAGGCGCCGGACTCGCCAGCTTCGGCGAGGCGTCGGTGCGGGTCACCGATTCGACCATCACCCACAACCTCACCGGCTACCGGGGCGACGGCGCGCCGCACGCGCCCGCCGCCGGGGTGTCGGCGACCGGGAACCTGCTCGTCGAGTTCTCGACCATCGCCTCCAACCGCTCGCTGGGCCCGGCGCTGCCGACCTGGCCGTTCGCCGACGGCACCGCCGTGCGCGACGCGCCGACGTTCACCGAGGTCGGCGGTGCCCTGTCGCTGCTCGGCACCCTCACGGTGACGGACTCGATGATCCGGTCGAACGGCGGGCAGCAGGCCGGCGGCATCAAGGCCCAGGTCGTGCACGTGCTGCGCTCGACGATCACCGGCAACGTCAGCGGCACGCCCGACGGTGCCGCCGGCGCCGTGCACGCTGGCGACGTGACCATCACCGAGTCCGTGCTCACCCGCAACTCGGGCGGGCACGGCACCGGTGCCGTCGCGGCCAACCACGCCACGATCGGCAGGTCGCTGGCGGCGCAGAACCACAGCTCGGACGCCGCCACGCTCACCGCCACCACCGAGACGGCCCCCGGCGGCTACCTGGACGACGCACCGACCTGGCGCATCGAGCGATCGACCGTGACGGACAACCGCTCGCGGCGGGCCACCGACCTGGCGGTGCACGGCGCGGCGATCGACCTCGACCACGCCACCCTCACCGCCGGATCGACCCCGGCCGACGACGTCCCCGTGGCGCCGCCGGTCAGCCTGGCGCTCGAGGGTGCGTCGGCGCCGAACCCGGCGCTGCTGACGATGCGCGGCTCGACCGTCGCCACGGCCGGCATCGCCAGCTGCACCCTCGACGCCGGTGCCTTCGTCTTCAGCAACGGCTACAACGCCGATGCCGACGACTCGTGCGGGCTCGACCAGAACGTCGACCTCCCCGGCATCGGCGACCCCCAGCTCGAGCCGCTCCCCGACATCGTCAACCCGATGTCGGCCCGCGTGCCCATGCCGACCTCGCCGCTGCGTGACGTGGTGCCGCCCGGCGCTGCCGGCTGCATCCCGGCCGGGCTGAGCCAGAACGACCTGGTGCTGCCCCAAGGGCCGGCGTGTGAGGTCGGCGCCGCCGAGCGCCCGACGAGCTCCGGCCTGGCAGGCACCGTCACCGACGTCGCCGACGGGTCGGCCGTGGCGGGGATCACCGTGCGCATCCGCGACGAGGCCAACGCCTACGTGGCGGCCACGACGACCGACGCCGCGGGTCGCTGGGATGTGCAGGGCCTGGCGCCCGGGACCTACAAGGTCGTGTTCATCGATCCGGGCGGGACCTTCACGCTGACGTTCAACGGCGGGTTCGCGGGCTTCGGCCGGGCGCCCGGCGTCGTGCTCGACGGCGCCACGCTGGCCACCGTCGACCAGGCGCTGTTCCGCCCGACGGCCATCACCGGCACCGTCACCGACGGGCTCGGGGCGCCGCTCGGCGGTGTCGAGGTGCGGGTCCGCACCCTCGACAACGCGTTCCTCACGGCCACGAAGACGGCCCCCGACGGCACCTACGCCGTCGCCCACGGGCCCGGCACCTACAAGCTCCGCTTCAGCGACCCCACCGGAACGCACCTCGCCGAGTGGCACCAGGACCAGCCGACGTTCACCGACGCCACCCCGGTCACGGTCGCCGAGGGCGAGACGGTCGTCGACGCCGCGCTCACCGCCGCCGGCTGAAGGCCGGCCACCAGCGTCGCATCAGCGGCCGAACGCGGCGACGCCGCCACCCGATTCGCCTGACGGGTGGCGGCGCCTACACATCGCCAACGTGTGATCGTTGGGCGTTCGCCGCTTGCAGGGTCGATGGTAGACACCGTCATTCGGCTCGGATATGGGCCGTACGGTTCGCAGCCATGGGTCGAACGATCCGTTTTTCGCAGGTGAACGGCGATAACTCGATGTCCGGCGAGCGGTGCGACGCCGAAAACGACGAGTGGCCTGCATCGCTGCAGGCCACTCGGAGAGGCGGCGGTGAGAATCGAACTCACGTCTAGGGCTTTGCAGGCCCCTGCCTGGGCCACTCGGCTACGCCGCCGTCGGAACGGCCACGATAGCGTCCGACCGCGCCGGGGCCGGAACCGTTCCGACCGCCCGCCACGGAGCCGCCGCATGGCACGCGACGCCGCACCGCTCGACGCCCTCGACGCCATCGCCCTGCAGGAGGTGCGTATCGGCGACGACCTGCGCCACCTCGAGCTGTACACGATGCGCGGCCTGCTCACGGTGCTCTGGCACGGTGACGAGGACGCGGAGGACGTGGTGCTGGCCTTCGGCGGCGCCATGGGTGGCGTGCTCGGTCCGGCGAACGGCATCTACCACGACCTCGGCGAGCGCCTGTGGGCCGAGCACGGGATCGCCACGATGCGCATCGGCTACCGGCGCCCCAACGACCTCGACCGCTGCACCCACGACGTGCTCGCCGCCGCCGACCTCGCCGGCCGCAAGGGCGCGCAGCGGTTCGTCACGATGGGGCACAGCTTCGGCGGTGCCGTCGCCGTGCGCGCCGGGATCGCCTTGCACCGCCACGTCGCCGGCGTGGTCACGTTGTCCACCCAGTCGGCCGGCTGCGAACAGGCGGAGCTGCTCGGCAAGACGCCGCTGCTGTTGGTGCACGGCGAGCGGGACGAGCTGCTGCCGCCGTTCGTGTCCGAGACGGTGCGGATGATCGCCGGCCACGGCGAGCTGGTGCTGCTGCCCGACGACGGTCACCTGCTCGACCGCTCCCCCGGCCAGCTGCGCCAGCTGCTCGCGCAGTGGATCCCTGAGCAGTTCGCCGCCTGTGCCTCATCCTCCTGACTCGGCGAGCGCCCGCAACGGCGCCCTCGGACACCACGGTCGGTGCGCACCCGACCACACGCCAACCAGACCGTCGACGGCCTACCCTGCGACGAATGACACATCGACCGGCCCTCGTTCGCGCGCTCATCGGCCTGGTGGCCGTGGCCGTCCTGGCCGGCGCCTGTGCGGCGTCGACGACGGAGGCGACGAGCGACGGCACCACCGCCGCGGGCTCGTCGAGCGGATCGGACGGGTCGAGCGTGCCGACGTCCGGCACCGGCGACGGCGTGGTGACGACCTACGACGGTCCCGGCGCCCCGGACGCGGTCAACGCCGGCTACCCGGTCGAGGACGAGGGCTGGGCCCTGGACCTGCCCGGCGTGCAGAAGCTCGAGTACAAGTACGGCCCGATCACGGTGCACCC
>JAGQTE010000437.1 GCA_020439175.1 Acidimicrobiales bacterium
ACCACATCAGGCGCGTTCGGCGGCGCGCACCAGCGCCGTGAGCGTGTCGTTGACCGGCGCCGCCAACCCGACCCGTGCGGCGGCGCGCCCGACCGCTCCGTTGATGACGTCGATCTCGCTGGGCCGCCCCGCCTCGAGGTCCAACAGGACCGACGGCTTGGCCGACCGCATGCCGGCGGCGAACGCCTGGACGAGCGCCACCGGGTCGTCCACGTCGATCGCCACGTCGAGGGCGCGCGCCACCGTCCACGCCTCGACGGCCGCCGCCTGGCTGACCTGGGCCAGGTCCGGGTCGTCGAGGACGTCGCCGAGGGTGCAGCGGTGCAGGGCGCACACGGCGCTGTAGGCCACGTTGCAGATGAGCTTGCGCCACTGCATGGCGGCGAGGTCGTGGGCGACGGCGGCATCGAACCCGGCGGCCCGCCACAGCGCCGCCACCCGCTCGACCGACGACAGCGGCACCCCGGCATAGGGCCCCATGCGGATGGCCTGCATGGCGTTGTGGTGGGCATGGCCCGGCTCGGGACGCGACGCGCCGAAGCCCTGCGCCACGCCGACGATCAGCCGGTCCGCCCCCACCGCCTCGGCCACGACGTCGGCGCTGCCGAGTCCGTTCTGGATGGTGAGCACCAGCGTCTCGTCCCCCAGCATGGGCGCCACGGCCGCCGCGCCCGCTGCCACGCCGCCGGCCTTCATCGCCAGCACGACGAGGTCCACGACGACGGTGGGCACCTCGGTGCTCGCCGCCACGGCCACCGTCCGATCGCCGCTGGCGCCCGAGACCCGCAGGCCACGCTGGTTGATGGCGTCGACGTGTTCGGTGGAGCGGTCGATGGCGTGCACCTCGTTGCCGGCGGCGGCGAGCAGGCCGGCGTAGACCGACCCCATGGCGCCGCAGCCGACGACCGCCACCGTGCTCACGCCAGGTCCTCGACCATCGCCGCCAGATGCGACGCCAGGTCGGGCTTCTCCTCCAACCCGAACCCCGGCGCGTCGCTGGGCGCCACCGTGCCCCCGCCGATGGCGCACGTGGGGGCGTAGCCCCCGAACGGCCCGAAGACGCCCGGGTAGGCCTCACACCCGCCGAGGCCCAGGCCCACCACGACGTGGAGGTTGATGAGGTGGCCGCCGTGCGGGAAGCACCTCGTGCGGTCGAAGCCGTGCGCCTCCAGGCGGTCGAGGACGCGCAGGTACTCGGTGATGCCGTAGCTCAGTCCGGGATCGACCTGGATGACGTCCACCTCTGGCCGCATGCCCCCGAAGCGCACCAGGTTCTCGGCGTCGGCGGCGCTGAACAGGTTCTCGCCGGTGGCGACCGGCCCGGCGTAGCCGTCGATGAGCTGGCGCAACAGGGCGTAGTCCAACGGGTCGCCGGGCTCTTCGAACCACCGCAGCCCGTACGGCGCCAGCGCCCGCCCGTAGGTCTGCGCCGCCTCCACGCCGAACCGTCCGTTGGCGTCGACGGCGAGGCACGATCCGGCGCCGGCCACGTCCAGGGCTGCCTCGACGCGGGCGAGGTCGACGTCGAGCGGCGCTCCCCCGACCTTGATCTTGAAGGCGTCGAAGCCGAGGGCGCGGTAGCCGTCGAGCTCGGCGCGCAATCGCCGCACCGAGTCGTCGCCGTAGTAGTAGCCACCGGCGGCGTAGACCGACACCGGGTACGGGGTCGGCGCACGCCCGGCAGCCCGGGCGATCGTGGCGCACGCCGGCTCGTCGCGCAGCTTGGCCTCGAGGTCCCACACCGCCAGCTCCACCGCCGCCGGATCGAACGACCGGCCGTCGCCGGCCAGCAGCGCGTCGGGATCGGCGCCTCGCAGCCGCGGGAAGAGCCGCTCGCGCAGGATGCCGCCCTGGGCGAACCGGCCGATCGAGTTGAAGCCGAAGCCCACGACCGGCCGTCCGCCACGGCGCTGGTCGCTGACGGCGGCCACGATCGACACCGTGTGGTCGGCGAAGCTCACCACGGCGTTGCGGACATCGCCGTCGAGCGGCACCGTGCGCTCTCGCCACTCCACGATCCGCATCGCTGCGCCCCCGGCCGTCCCGTCGCCGCCGGACGATCCCCGCCATGCACAACGTACCGCTGGCAGGGGGCCTTGCCGCAAGCGACCGGGCCGTGCTGACAATGACGCCCTTCGCTCGCAGAACGGGGACGCCGATGACCACGACAGCTGCACCCGACCACACGGTGGTGATCGTCGGAGGCGGGCCGACCGGGCTGATACTCGCCGCCGAGCTGGCGCTGGCCGGCGTCGACGTGGCCATCGTCGAACGCCGGGCCGACCAGACGCTCGACCGCAACCGGGCCGGTGGCCTGCACGCCCGCACCCTCGAGGTGCTCGACCAGCGCGGCGTGGCCCAGCGGTTCCTCGACGAAGGCCGACGCCACCCGGCCGTCGGCTTCGCCTACAACCAGCTCGACATCACCGACGCGCCGAGCCGCCACAACCTGTTGCTGGCCCTGGCCCAGCCCGACATCGAACGCATCCTCGTCGGCTGGGTCGACGAGCTGGGCGTGCCCATCCTGCGCCGCCGAGAGGTCGTCGGGCTCACCCAGGACGACGACGGCGTCGACGTCGCCCTCGCCGACGGCACGACGATGCGTGCCGCCTGGCTCGTCGGGTGCGACGGCGGCCGCAGCCTGGTGCGCAAGGCCGCCGACATCGCCTTCGTCGGCCTCGACCCGTCGACGAGCTGGATCATCGCCGAGGTCGAGCTCGACGACCCGGTGCTCGG